>CAZYGP010000212.1:0-3805 GCA_964647265.1 uncultured Acidimicrobiaceae bacterium
CTCGGCGTGTAGCCACCGGGCCGGCGGGTGGATCTGCCGGACGCGTCGAACCCGCCACCCTCACGGTGACGGGTCCGGACGTTCCCACCCCGGCACGTTCGTATCAGTCGTCGTTGCCGTTGTTGTTGGACTTCTTCAGCGCACGTTCCTCGGCTTTGGCCTGCTTGTGCGCCTGACCGAGGTTCCTCGGCAGGTCGGCTTCCTCGAGCTTGGTCCTCTGCTCGTCATCGAGCGCCTTGAAGCGCTTTCCGAAGGCCCACCCACCATCCTCCTCCAACATGGCGATGAAGTCGGTCAGGGATTGGTCCTCTTCGCCTGTTGCGACCCACAGCTGCATGACCTTGTAGAGGGCGCCCCACCCGACGGCGGGATCCCCCGTGCGCGCCTCGACGACCTCGTCGGTCAGGGTCTCGGTGTCGCCTTCGGGATCCTCTGCATCCTCGGGGATGAAGTAGTCGGCGATCATCCGCGCCTTCCACAACTGTGCCTCGGAGATGACGGCGCTCTCGGCGTCCTCGCCGTCTGCGACCTCGTCGTCGGCGAACGCGATTCCCATCGTCGAACCAAGGAGTGTCGTGGCGAGTGCCACGATGAATAGTCGTCTCATGTCAACCTCTCATCCCGCGGATGTCGTCTCCTGTGCGAGAGGTGCCTTCCGAGCTCCATCAGACCCACCGTTACAGACGGGTGGGGTCGGACATCGTTACGGGAAATCCGCCAGCGCGATGCCCTCACTGCGACGAAAGGCGTTCGGATTCCTCTGTGAGTTCGAGCCACCTCGTCTCGGAGGCGTCGAGGGTTGCGATGACTTCGGCGAGTTCGCTCGACAGGGCGACTGTCCGGGCGTAGTCGCCAGCGGCATCGTCCAGCGCCGAGCTGAGCTCGCCACGCCGCTGTTCGAGCTTCGGGATCTCCCTCGTCAGTGCCTCGAGTTCACGCTGGTCCGCGAACGAGAGTCTTCGTTTGGCCTGCTTCTGCTTCGATTGGCGGTTCACGGGTGGCGACGAGGTCGTGGCGGATCGGCGTGCCGATACCGCCCGATACGCCGACCAGCCACCCGGATGGTGGCGAACCGTTCCGTCCGGTTCGATGGAGAAGATGTCGTTACAGACCCTGTCGAGGAAGTACCGATCGTGGCTCGCCACCACGAGTGCACCGTCCCATGCATCGAGGTACTCCTCGAGCACCTCGAGGGTGTCGATGTCGAGGTCGTTCGTCGGCTCGTCCAGCAGGAGGAGGTTCGGGGCCTCCATGAGGCTGAGCAGCAGCTCCAACCTCCGTCGCTCCCCGCCTGACAGGTCTCCGACGGTCGACCGTTGCTGATCCCTGGTGAACTGGAACCGCTCCAGCAGCTGGGCACCCGAGACCTTCACGCCGCTCGAGAGGCGGACCTCGTCGAGGTGCCCACGGACAGCGTCGATGACGCGGGTCGTCGGCGGTATGGGACGGGGGTCCTGGCCGTACCAGCCGGGATGGATCGTCGTCCCCACCGCAACGGTTCCCTCGTCAGGCTCGATCCGTGCGGCGATCAGGCTGAGCAGGGTGGTCTTGCCGGCACCGTTCGGTCCTACCAACCCGATTCGGGCGTCGGGCTGGAGCTTGTGGTCGACGTGGCGGAGGACCCATCGGCCGTCGTACCGTTTGCCGACGTTGTGGAGGTCGACCACCTTCGACCCGATCCTTCGGGACGGTAATCCGATGTCGAGGTCGCCGCGCTGGCTTCGTCGCTGCTGGCCCATCAGCGCCTCGGCCTGCTGGATGCGCGCCCTCGACTTGGAGGTGCGTGCCTTGGGGGAGCGGCGAAGCCATTCGAGCTCGGTTCGGATCCGCTGTTGACGCTTGTGCTCGCTCGCCGCTTCCCGTTCACCCCTGGCGGCAACCTCTTCGAGATACTCCTCGTAGGTCCCTTGATGCGGGTACAACGCCTCATCGTGGACCTCCACGATTCTCGTTGCCACCTGGTCGAGCAGGTATCGGTCGTGGGTCACGAGCAGGAGCGCCTCGGACCGGGACGCGAGATGGTCCTCGAGCCAGTCGATGACGTCGACGTCGAGATGGTTCGTCGGCTCGTCGAGGATCAAGATGTCGCACTCGGTCGCGAGGGTCTGCGCCAGGGCGAGCCGCTTCCGCTGGCCGCCTGACAGGGATTCGCAGGCTGCTTCGGGATCGTCGAGACCCAGCCGATCCGCCAGCGCGATGGAGGGTCGATGGTTCCCGAGGACATGTCCGACCGTCTCTGCCTCCTCGAAACGCGGGTCCTGATCAAGCACCGCCACGCGAAGGCCGCGCGACCGTACGATCGATCCGGCGTCCGGTTCCTCGAGGCCGGCGATGATGCGCAGCAGGGTCGACTTCCCCGACCCGTTCCGGCCGATCACCCCGATGTGCTCGCCACTCGATATACCGAGCGAGACCCGGTCGAGGACCGGAGTCTCCGGGTACGACTTCGAGATCCCCTCGAGGCTGAGAAGGTGCATCGCCCGGAGGCTATCCGTCGATGGTGCCCCCCACCCTCAGCGTCCTCTCGGCCTGTGCCGGGCGGGCGATCGGGCTACGATCGGCCCTGCGACAGGTGAAAGCGGACACGAGTGAGATCCTTAGTGGTATTCTAAGGAAATAACCGATGTGGGAACCATGACCGACTCCACACCATCAGACTCCGACTCCCGATCGTCCACCGGCGTTCGGCCCGGCCGTGACGACCCGCACCCCTCGGGCGACGATCGGTTCAACGTCGTCGACAAGCACCTCAAGCGGACGCGATACGCCCAGGACCAACTCATCGAGACGCTTCACATCGCCCAGGATGTCTTCGGGTTCCTCGACGATGGAATCCTGACCTATGTCGCGAGGGCGCTGCGGCTCCCTCCCTCGATGGTCTTCGGTGTCGCCACCTTCTACCAGCTGTTCACGTTCGATCCACCGGGCGACCACACGTGCACCGTGTGCACCGGTACGGCATGCTTCGTCAAGGGCGCCGACGACATCGTTCGTGCCGTCTCGAGCGAGTACGGTGTCGTCGCAGGGGACACCACCGACGACGGCTCGCTGACCCTCAAGACGGCTCGCTGCCTCGGTTCGTGCGGCCTCGCCCCGGTCGTCCTGATCGACGGTGCGGTGCGGGCACGAGAGGACGCCGACACGGTGCTCGCAGCGCTGGTCACGGCGCTTGCGGGAGGGCCCGTTCCCGTGGGAGCTACGGAAGGGAGCGACGCCTGATGGCTGCGCCAATCGACCTCCACGAAGTCGCAGAGCGCGAACACGAGGCTCGGATGCGGTACCCGTGGCGCATCAAGGCGTGCGCCTCGACCGCATGCCTGTCGGCGGGAGCTGGTGCCACCGTCCAAGCCCTGGAACGGACCGTCGTGGCATCGGACCTCGCACTCGACGCAGTCGTGATCCCGACCGGCTGCATGGGATTGTGCAGCAGGGGACCGCTCGTCCGGGTCCTGCGCCGCGGCGGCGAGGACACCATGTATCAGGCGGTGAACGAAGAGGTCGCCGTCGACATCGTCCGCAGTCACATCCGCGACCACAAGCCCGTCGACACCAACGTCCTCGACACGTCGATCCCCTTCTTCTCAGCCCAGGAGCGGATCGTGCTGGCGAACGGCGGCATCATCGACCCTGATCGGATCGAGGGCTACGTCGCGCACGGTGGCTACCGGGCCCTTGCGAAGGTCCTGACCGAGATGACACCGGAACAGGTCGTTGCCGAGGTGGTCGCGTCCGGTATCCGGGGTCGTGGCGGAGCGGGGTATCCGGCAGGGAGCAAGTGGTCGCTGCTCGCCAAGGCGGTCAGCGA
>CAZYGP010000213.1:0-3754 GCA_964647265.1 uncultured Acidimicrobiaceae bacterium
GCTCGCCGTCGGGGCCGGCATGCTGTGGTACGAACGGTCGCGGCCGCCGTCGCATATCTCGTGTCCGATGACGCCGCTGCGGTGACCGGGCAGGTGCTCGCCGTCGACGGCGGTTGGAGCTTCACGGAGGTAGGGTCGTGAACCGAATCCCCCTTCCCGATGAGATCACGGCGACCGGGGTGATCGCCATCGCTCGACGGGTTCCCACAGAGAGGTTGATCGTCGTTGCGGACCTTCTGTCGAGTGCAGGCATCACCGTCCTCGAGATCACCCTCGACGCCGACGATGCGCTCGGTTCGATCGAGCGCATCGCGCATGGCACGATGCTCGTGGGCGCGGGCACCGTTCGCACGGCCGAGGATGTGACCAGTGCGCGTGATGCAGGCGCCCGATTCATCGTGTCCCCTCACACGAGCGAAGCCGTGATCGACGCTTCGGCCGAACTCGGACTCCCCATGATGGCGGGCGCGATGACACCGACCGAAGCGGTCACAGCCTGGGATCTGGGCGTGAGTGCCGTGAAGCTGTTTCCCGCCTCGGTCGGCGGCCCCGACTTCCTTCGGAGCCTCACCGGCCCACTCGGCGACATCGCCTTCGTTCCAACGGGAGGCGTCGATGCCTCGAACGCGCGCCTCTACCTTGCAGCGGGCGCAGTGGCGGTGGGCGTCGGAGGATGGCTCACCGGCCTCGACGACCTCGACACCACTCGCTCCCGCGCTGAGTCCCTCGCCGGGATCAATCGTCAGGGCTGACGAGCTCGCCACGACGCATCGCCGCGCTCGGCACCTCGCCCGCGAGGAACCTGTGGTCCCGCGTCGGTGACTCGACGGCTGCGAGCGCAGCTCCGACGGCGCCGGCCGTCGACCCCAGGGTCGCACCGACCACCTCGATGTGGTCCCTCGGAACGAGTGTGACGCGGTCACGCACGGCCCGGCCGATCGCCTCGATGAGGGCCCCCGCCGTTGCAGCCCCACCGCCGATCACGATGCGCTCGGGTCCCACCATGGTGACGATGTTCGCTATCCCGATGCCGAGGTATCGGATCGCGGAGTCGAGCGACTCGACGGCGTCGGGATCGCCGCGGTCGGCGGCGGCGAGCACCGCCTCGAAGCTCTCCAATCCTGCGCGGGCAGCGATCATGGGGGGACGGGCAAGCGCCTCCATGCACCCGGGGTTCCCGCATCCACATACAGGACCATCCGGTTCGAGCGTCTGATGACCGACCTCGCCAGCGATCCCGAACGCCCCAAAGTGGAGTTGCCCGTTGATGAAGAGGCCTCCTCCGACGCCCGTGCCGAGGGTGATGCATGCAACCGTGGAGCAACCGGCTCCTGCGCCTACCGTGGCCTCCGCGAGTGTGAACGCCCTCGCGTCGTTGATCAGCGTGGCGGGAACGCCGATGCCCTCGGCGATGCGGTTCCTGAGGGGGAAACCCTCCCACGGACCCGGGAGATTGGTGAAGAACACGATCTCTCCGCTCGCGAAGTCGAAGAGTCCGGGCACCCCGACTCCCACGCCGGCGACCGGTCCACCGTCGGCGATGATCGATCTCCCGAGCTCGACCATCGTTGCCGCGACTGCGTCGGGCCCTGCGTCGGCATGGGTCTGCGAGCTCGCAGTCGTGAGGATTGCGTGGTCGCCGTCGTCCTCCTCCACGATGGCGGCCTTGACGTTGGTGCCCCCGAGGTCGAGGCCGAGGTACCGGGTCACGGTGCGGGTTCAGTCTCGCCGCGGTACATCATTGCATCGAACTCATATCGCTCCGCGGCGTACAGCGTCTGTGTGTGTTCGAGGGGCAGGTCGTCCTGATCCGAGATGACCCGCCGCTCGACGAGGACGACGCCGGAGGTAGGGAGGCCGAGGAGCTCGCGCTCGCGTCTCGTCGCCCGGCGTGCACTGACGAGGGCGTGCGCCTTCACAGGTGAGTGGCCGAGCCGCTCGAAAACGCTGTGGAGGGAGTCGGACGAGAGGTCGGCCGTGAGCACCGCTGCGCAGTGCGGGGAGATGACCGCCCGCTCGATCGCCATGGGTACGCCGTCGGCGAATCGAAGACGTTCGAGGACGACCGCGCCTTCGCCGGTGGTCAACCGGAGGGCTTTCATGTCCTCTGGGGTCGGATCGACGGCGGCGAACTCGAGGATCTGCGAAGTCGCGATGAGTCCCCGCCGCCGCATGTTCTCCGTGAAGGACAGGGGAGAGCCCAGGTATCGGTGGATTCGCCTCGGGGACCTGAACGTCCCGTGACCGCGCTTGCGGTACACGAGCCCCTCGTTCACGAGCTGCTGGACGGCTTGGCGCGCTGTCATGCGGGATACACCGAACCGGTCGCACAATTCGGCATCCGACGGCATTCGGGCGTCGGGTTCCGTGTCGCCCGCCAGTTCCCGGAGATAGGAAGCGATCTCTTCGTAGCGCGGCTTCACATCGCTCATGGCATTGTCAAACACATGGGATCGTCCAACCTAGTCCCTGTCACATTCGATTGACCTGTCTAGACAACCAAGCCTAACCTGTCTATACATTTCGAGTGCATCGTAGAGGACACAAGCCATGACACCCAGAACGGCGGGCATGTGGATCGCAGAGGGTCGAGGGATCCTCGACCGCATCGAGGAGACGCAGATGGATGCGATCGGACGAGCGGCGACCATCTGCGCAGACGCGATCGCTGCGGGCGGACTCGTCCACCTCTTCGGGACGGGCCACTCGCGCATCCCCATCGAGGAGATGTTCCCGAGGTACGGGTCGTATCCGGGATTCAATCCGATCGCCGAACTCTCGATGACCTTCCACACCCAGGTCGTTGGTGCGAACGGGCAACGTCAGGCGATGTTCATCGAACGCGTCGAAGGACTCGGTGAGGTCATCCTCGAGAACTTCCTCTACGCGCCGAGCGACGCGTTCATGGTCTTCTCCGCAAGCGGGCGGAGCGCGGTCCCGATCGAGGTTGCCCGTGGTGCGCAGGAACGTGGTCTCCGTGTGATCGTGGTGACCTCGGTCGACGAGTCGATGGCACGCCCTGCCACGCACTCGAGCGGCAAGCGACTCCTCGACCATGCCGACGTCGTGATCGACGTCTGTACGCCTCCCGGTGACAGCCTGGTGACGGTGCCGGGTCTCGACACTCCCGTCGGGCCGGGATCGACACTCGCGTACGCTGCCATCGTCAATGAGATCAAGGTGCAGACGGCCGAGTTGTTGACGGGGCGCGGAGCGATGCCCGCGGTCATCACAGGGGCCTCGATCGTGGGTGAGGAGCGATCCGCGCAGCTGTTCGACGGTGCCTATGCCGACCATGCGGCGCGCTTTGCGAGGGCGATCGCCCCGGTGGAGCATCCGTGAGTCGCCGCTTCCGCCCATCCATGGCGATGCAAGGCGCGAAGTTCAGGCATAAGTGGGCTGCTTATGTAGTTGACAAGCGCACAAGTTGGTGGTGTGATGACACAATGGCAGGAGAGAGATCCGGACGTCGGGGCGAGCACGCTGCTGGCTCCGCCGGTCAGCTGCTCGACCTGATCCGCTCCGGCGAGGCCACGACGAGGGCCGCCCTCGCCTCGTCGACGGGAATGGCGCGGTCGACGATCGCCCAACGGATCGACCAACTCACGGAGCGCGGGCTCGTCGTGGAGATCGGTGACGCCCCCTCGACAGGAGGGCGACCGGCGTCGATCCTCGGTTTCAACGTCAATGCCGGCGTCGTGCTCGCCGCTGACCTCGGAGCGACCCACTCGCGCATCGGGATCGCGGACCTGGG
>CAZYGP010000214.1:0-3749 GCA_964647265.1 uncultured Acidimicrobiaceae bacterium
CGGGATCGAGCTTGTCGTGGTGGCAGAAGCGAGGGATGATCTCGCCGACCTTCTCGGCCGCGGTGATGAGGCGCTGGCCGGCAGCCACCTCGTGGATGACGCCGTTGATCGTGATCGAGACCGTCGTCGGTGCCTCAGACACGGGCCACCTCCCCGATCCCTGCCTTCGCCTCGATCATGGCTTCGACCTCGGGCCTGAACCACTTCATGATCGAGATGATCGGTGCGGTCGCCGACGGACCGAGCGGACAGATCGTCGTCATCGCAGGCGGCCAGGTGAGCCCAGGGGAGATGTTGTCGGACACGTCGAGGAGCAGATCGAGATCGCTCGGCCGTCCGGACCCGACGAGGATGCGCTGGAGGACGTCCTCGAGCCAGGACGTCCCCTCCCGACACGGTGTGCACTGGCCGCATGATTCGTGGGCGAAGAACTTGACGATGCTGTGTGCAGCCGCCACGACGTTGGTCGTCTCATCCATGACGACGATCGCCCCCGATCCGAGCATGGATCCCTGGTGGGCGACGTCGTCGATCGTCACGATGGTTTCGAGGTGCTCGGAGGGTACGAGCCATGGAGCGGACGCCCCGCCGGGGATCCACGTCTTGAGGGCATTGCCGTCCCTGATCCCTCCTCCGATCTCGTGGATCAGCTCCGCCCATGTGATACCCATGACGATCTCGTGGTTGCCGGGCTTCCTCACATGGCCCGACAACGAGAACAGGCGGGTTCCTGCCGAGCGTTCCGGCCCGATAGCGGCGTACGCGTCCCCCCCGTTGATGGTGATCCATGGGACGTTCGAGATCGACTCGACGTTGTTCACGATCGTCGGATTCGCGTAGAGCCCTGCAACGGCGGGGAAGGGCGGTTTGAGTCGGGGTTCTCCCCTCCTGCCCTCGAGTGAGTTCAACAGGGCGGTCTCCTCGCCGCAGATGTAGGCACCGCCGCCGAGGTGGACGACCACCTCGAGGTCGAAGCCGCTTCCGAGGATGTCCGATCCGAGGAACCCGGCCTCGTATGCCTCGGCGACCGCCCGCTGGACGCGACGTGCGGGTTTGGGATACTCGCCCCTGATGTAGATGAACGCCGTGTGTACACCGAGGGCATAGGCGGAGATAACGATGCCCTCGATCAGCTGGTGCGGATCCCGCTCGAGGAGCTGCCGATCCTTGAAGGTGCCCGGCTCGGACTCGTCGGCGTTGATGACGAGGTAACGAGGATCACTCGGAGCCAGGAAGCCCCACTTGATCCCCGTGGGAAACCCCGCGCCTCCCCTACCCCTCATGTTCGATGCCTTCACCTCGTCGACCAGCTGCTCGGGGGTCATGTCGCGGAGCGCCTTGCGCAGCGCGTCGTAACCACCCGTTGCCTCGTACCGGGCAAGGGTGTGGCTGTCGGAGGGGTGTGCCTCCATGCGCCGGGTGAGGATGAGGTCGGTCATCGACCACCCCTCGCCGAACCGTACGGACCGAACGCCGGAACCGGTCCGACCGCGCCATCGGCCTCTGTCGGGCCCCAATCGAAGGAGCGGCGCCCGCCGAACAGCTGCTGCATCTCGTCGGCGAGGACCACCGACGGAGTCGAGTCGCGTAGCCACGCGATCAGCGCCTTCGCCTTGGCGGGGGTGAGGCCCTCGACGGTCTCGTAGTTCACCTGGACGGCGGGCGCTCCGCCACATGCACCGATGCATTCGACGTGCTCGACGGTGAAGGCACCGTCCCCACCCGTCGCACCCGCAGGCACCCCTGATTCGTCCTCGACGGCTGCGAGGACGTCGTCGGCTCCGAGGAGATGGCACGAGATCGAGGTGCACACCGACACGAGGTATGCGCCGGGCTCCTCCTGTTTGAACATCGTGTAGAACGACACGACCGACTTGACCTGCGCAGGGGTGATGCCGACCAGTTCCGCAACGTCGCGCATCGCAGCGTCCGACGCGTACCGATGCTCGAGGCTCGCGAGGTACATGAGCGGCATGAGCGCCGATCTCGGTTCGGGATATGACGCGATGATCGTCCGCGCCCGCTCCTGGTTGGCAGGGCTCCAGTGAGCGATGGCGCCGCTCATCGGTCGACATCCCCGAGAACGGGATCCACAGACGCGAGGGCGGCTACGACATCGGCAACCAACGCATCCGTCATCATCATGGGGAGGGCCTGTACGGCAGCGAACGACGGAGCACGCCAGTGCATCCGCCATGGCCGCGCACCACCCTTCGAGACCAGATAGCACCCGAGTTCGCCGCGTGGACCCTCCACGGACTGGTACGCGGTGCCGGGGGGCACGACGATGCCCTCTGTGAAGAGTTTGAAGTGGTGGATGAGCGCTTCCATCGACTCGTCGATGCGCTTGCGGGGTGGAGGGGTGACCTTGGGGTCGGGGTTGCGGTAATCGCCACGGGGCATCGCCTCGACGACCTGCGCCACGATCCGTAGCGACTGGCGGATCTCCTCCATACGGACGATGTACCGGTCGAAGACGTCGCCGTGGAGACCCGTCGGAACGTCGAACTCGTACTGCTCGATGCCGCAGTACGGCATCGCCTTGCGCAGATCCCACGTGATGCCCGAGGCCCTGGCGATCGGTCCCGTGATCCCATACGCCTTGCACTCGTCCGGGGTGATGACGCCGACACCGAGCGTGCGGTCGAGGAAGATCGGGTTCTCGTTGAGGAGCTCCTCGTACTCCGCGATCCCGATGTTCACGAGGCGGATGAGGTCCTCGATGTCGTCCTCCCACCCGTCAGGGAGGTCGGCCGCAACCCCGCCGGGTCGGATGTAGTTGTGGTTCATCCGCAGACCGGTCGTCTTCTCGAAGAAGTCGAGGCACACCTCGCGTTCGCGCCAGCCGTAGATCATCATCGACAGTGCCCCGATGTCCATACCCATGGTGGCGACCCACAGCAGGTGGCTGGCGACACGGTTCAGTTCCGTCATCAGCACGCGGATCGCATCCGCACGCGGGGGAACATCGATGCCGAGGAGCTGCTCGGTGGCGAGCGAGAAGACGAGTTCATTGTGGAACGGTGAGAGGTAATCCATGCGTGTGACGTTCGTCGCGCCCTGGGCGTAGTTCAGCGTCTCCGCCGTCTTCTCCATACCGGTGTGGAGGTACCCGACGATGGGCTTGACGCGCCTGACGGTTTCGCCCTCGAGCTCGAGTTGGAGCCTCAGCACCCCGTGCGTCGACGGGTGCTGGGGTCCCATGTTGATGATCTGGCGTTCCTCGTCGATCACCTCGGGTTCAGCGAGGTAGTCATCGACGACCAGGATGCCCTCCTGGACCGCGAGGGCCGGTTCGTCGGATCGCCGGAGGAGCTCCTGCGCCCCCTCGTTCGTTGCCTCGGAGAACGGGAACCGCTCCTCGGTTCCGGACACCCAGACATCATGGAGCCTTCGCCGTTCCGCGGCGCCGCCGGACTCGGCTCCCGTTGGCTCGGGACCCCCATCGGCGACGGCTTCGGTGCCGCTCGTGGCCTTCGTGGTGTCGGTCACAGGTCCGCGCTCCCTGCCTTGAACTCCACCGGGACGGAGCCAACGGCGTAGTCCTTGCGAAGGGGATGGCCCTCCCAATCGTCGGGGAGGAGGATGCGGGTGAGGTCGGGATGGTCGGGGAACTCGACACCGATGAGATCGAAGGCTTCGCGCTCGTAGAAGTTCGCGCCGGGGAACACCTCGGTGAGGGTGGGGACGGACGGTTGGTCGTACGGCACCCTCGTCGATACGACGATTCGTTCCACTGCTTCCATGTT
>CAZYGP010000215.1:0-3746 GCA_964647265.1 uncultured Acidimicrobiaceae bacterium
TCGGCATCGCTCACGAGGTGCACGTCATGTCCGCCCATCGAACACCGGAGAAGGTCGCGACGTTCGTGGCCGGCGCACGCGATGCGGGTTTCGGCGTCATCGTGTGCGGTGCCGGTAAAGCTGCACATCTCGCTGGCGCCGCGGCTGCCCACTCGACCCTTCCCGTGATCGGTGTGCCGATCGCCGCGGGGGGCATGGGAGGTGTCGATGCGCTGTACTCGACCGTCCAGATGCCGACCGGCATCCCGGTCGCGACCGTCGCCATCGACGGGGCGGCGAATGCGGGGTACCTCGCCGCCTCGATCCTGTCCCTCACCGATCCCGATCTCATCGGCAGGCTCGCCGAGTACCGGGAGACCTGGAAGGCATGATCGAGCGGTACTCGACACCCGAGATGAACGACGTCTGGTCGGAGGAGCGCAAGCTCGCCGTCTGGCGCGACGTCGAGGTCCTGGTCGTCGAGGCATGGGCGGACCTCGGGGTCGCGCCGCAGTCGGCAGGGGACGCTGCTCGCAGGAGCCCACAGGTCGATCCGATCGCGTGGAAGGAGCGGGAGAAGGTCACGAACCACGACGTTGCGGCGTTCGTCGACCTCCTGGCAGAGTCGGTCGGCGAGGGGGGCGAGTGGATCCACTTCGGCCTCACCTCCTCGGACGTTCTCGACACGGCGACGGGCGTTCTTCTCGGAGAGGCGGGCAATCTGCTGCTCGACGGGATCTCGGATCTGTTCGATGTCGTCAAACGCAGGGCGTTCGAGTTCCGGGACACGCCGATGGTCGGCCGGACGCACGGCATCTGGGCAGAGCCGACATCGTTCGGGCTGAAGCTCGCGAGCTGGGCGTTCGAGGTGCAGCGGGACCACGAACGCCTCACCGACGCGGTAGCGGAGGTGGCCGTCGGGAAGATCTCCGGTGCCGTCGGGACGTACGCGCACACTCCTCCCTCCGTCGAGTCGTATGTCTGCGACAGGCTCGGTCTCAACATCGAGCCGGCATCCACACAGGTGGTCGCCCGCGACCGGCATGCACACTTCCTGTCCGTGATCGCCCTCGTCGGAGCCACGTTGGAGCGGATCGCAACCGAGATCCGGCACCTGCAGCGATCCGAGGTCGGTGAGGTCCGCGAGGCGTTCGGGTCCGGGCAGAAGGGCTCATCTGCGATGCCCCACAAACGGAACCCGATCGCATCGGAGAACCTGACGGGTGCTGCCAGGCTCCTGCGCGGCTACGCATCGGCCGGGCTCGAGAACGTGGCGCTGTGGCACGAGCGCGACATCTCCCACTCATCGGTCGAAAGGGTCGCCCTCCCCGACGCGACGACGCTTCTGCACTACGCACTGCGTCGAATGACCCGCCTCGTCGAGACCCTCGTCGTCGACACCGATCGCATGGCGGCGAACCTCGAGTCGACGCGAGGCCTCGTATACAGCCAGGCCGTCATGCTCGCGCTCGTCGACAGCGGCTCGACGCGTGACGAGGCGTATCGCATCGTCCAGCGGAACGCCATGGCCGCGTGGGATGAGGGAGGGACCCTCGAAGCCCACCTCGCCGCCGACCCCGAGTGCACCCTCGCCCCCGATGTACTGGCCACCTGCTTCGATACCGCCCGCTTCCTCGACAACAGCTCGATCGTCTTCGATCGGCTCGAAACCTCCGTTCTTGCGTAAGTGGGTTTCACCCATGAGTGGAACCCAGTTACGCAAGAACGGGGAGATTCATTGGTTGCGCATGTGGTGGGCGAGGGAGGTGAGGCGTTCGTCGAGGAACGTTCGCAGGGGACCTTCGACTCGTGCATCGTCGAGGGCGCGGCCCATGCAGTCGAGCCAGGTGAGAACCTCCTCCTCACCGATGGGGAACGGGAGATGCCTTGCGCGCATGCGGGGGTGGCCCCGCGTCGGGGAGTAGAGAGCGGGACCACCTGTCCACTCGACGAGGTATGCGTACAGCTTGTCGCGTGACACGGAGTCGTTGGCGGGCAGCATGGCCCTGAGCACTGGGGCATCGGCGTCGATGATGTCGTAGAAGCGCTCGACGATGGTGCGAATCGTCGCCTCACCGCCGAGCTCGTCGAACGGTGTGTCCGCGGGACCCCAGGGATGCTCAGCGTCCATGGTGCAAGGGTAGGAATCGGCCACAGGGGATCGCACCGGACACATCGGCAGGTTCGGCACCGCCACTAGCATCGCCCCCGTGGCGGCACTTGAACACGTGGGATCGGGCAAGGTCCGCGAGATCTTCAGGATCGACCACGACCACCTCCTCATCGTCGCGACCGACCGGATCTCGGCGTTCGACGTGGTACTCGGCGAGGACATACCCCACAAGGGTCAGGTACTCACCGGGGTTTCGCTTCACTGGTTCGACATCCTCGACACACCCCACCACCTCGTCTCGGCAGACACATCAGCAATGGACTTCCTCTCGGCGAGCGAACAGGCCGCCTACGCGGGAAGGGCGATGCTCGTGAGGGCGGCCGAGGTCATCCCGATGGAGTGCGTGATACGCGGATACCTCTACGGATCCTCGTGGAAGGAGTACGCATCCGGCGGCGGCCCCACGACGGAGCACCTCCCATCCGGCCTACAGATGGCGAGCAAGCTCCCCGAGCCGATCTTCACACCGGCGACCAAGGCAGAATCGGGACACGACGAGAACCTCACCGAGGCGGAAGCCCGAGCCTTCGTCGGCAACGACCTGTACGAGGAGCTCAGGGCACGGTCGCTCGCGATCTACATCGCGGGGGCCGACTACGCGGCCGCACGGGGGATCATCCTCGCGGACACCAAGTTCGAGTTCGGCAGGGTCGATGACGAGATCATCCTCATCGACGAGGTCCTCACACCCGACAGCTCACGGTACTGGCCGTCCGATGAGTGGTCCGAGGGGGCGGTCATGCCGTCGTTCGACAAGCAGCCCGTCCGCGACTGGCTCGAGGCCCAGGATCGGTGGGACAAGACACCACCCGCCCCGCCTCTGCCGGATCACATCGTCGGCGAGACCTCCGACCGCTACATCAGCGCATACGAACTGCTCACCGGGGCGAGCTTCTCGAACTACCTCGAAGCGATGGGCGCACGATGAACCACACATTCCGCGTCACGATCTCGCGCAAACCGGGACTGTCCGACCCCGAGGGTTCGACGACCCACAAGGCGCTCACTGACCTCGGGTTCGACGAGGTCACCGCAGTTTCGTTCGGCCGCATCATCACCCTCACGATGGACACCGACGATCCCGTCGCGGCACGAGAACGTCTCGACGCAATGTGCATGAAGCTGCTCGCGAACCCTGTCATGGAGCGCTACGAGATCGAGGCCCTCACGTGAGGATCGCGGTCGCGGTGTTCCCTGGCACCAACTGCGAACACGACATCGTCCACGCCCTCCAACTCGCAGGCGCCGACGCGGATCTCGTGTGGCATCGCGAGACCGACCTGTCAGGTGCCGATGGCATCGTGCTCCCCGGCGGTTTCGCCCACGGCGACTATCTGCGCACCGGGGCCATCGCCCGGTTCTCCCCCATCATGGCCACCATCGAACAGCTCGCCGGAACGGGCACGCCGGTCATCGGTATCTGCAACGGCTTCCAGATCCTGTGCGAAGCCGGCCTCCTTCCCGGTGCGCTCGTGGCCAACAGGGACCTCAAATTCGTATGCAAGCCGATCCAGGTGCGCGTCGAATCGACCGACAGCGTGCTCACCAGGGCCGCGACCGTCGGACAGGTGATCGAGATCCCGCTCAACTCCTA
>CAZYGP010000216.1:0-3743 GCA_964647265.1 uncultured Acidimicrobiaceae bacterium
TCAACCTGGAGAAGGGAGGTTGGCTCTGCGACGGCCCACATCCCTTGTCGTAGCGATCGGTGTTGTGCTTCTGTGGGGTCCTGCGCAAGACGTCCGCGCCGAGGATTGCGTCTTTGACGCGGATCTAAACCGACTCGTCTGCGTCGTTGATGGGGAGATCGTGGATCCCGGGCGGCCGGGTGGTCCGGTGTTCGGGGACGATCCCGGCAGGCGTTATGTGCACACCGACGTGGATCCCGTGATCGGGGACTGCCACTACTGGTCGGATGTCCCGGGCGGATTGGATGCCTGGGATCCTGCGAACGATCCGGCGGTCATCGCCGTCGTCACGACGCTGCCGCTGTGTCCTGCCGTCCCGGGGGTGGATCCGGAGGTGCGGGCGTGGGAGGTCTTCAGATCCTGGGATCTCGACCCGCCAGAGCCGACCGTCACGCCCGATGCGGTGGGGATCACCGGACTCGCCACCCAGGTGACAGTGGTACCGGCTCCGACGATCTCCACAGACGAGGCCCTCCCCGACGGTCGGCTCCTCGAGGTGCGAGCGAGGATCCTCACCCTCGACGTCACGTGGGGCGACGGAACCGCCTCGAGCCACGATCCATCGGCCGCAACGGGCCACCCCGACGGCTCTGTCAGCCACATCTATCGACTGAAGACCTGCACCCCCGAGTACAGGGCAGAGAATCCGTCAGGGTCGCTGTGCCACCCTTCAGCGTCCTCGTACACGATCACGGTCGAGTACCTGTGGGTGGGCGAGTACCGGACTGGGGGGGTATGGATACCGCTGGGAACCCTGTCGCGATCGACCGAGCTCCCCTACCGGGTGGACGAGGTACGCGGCATCCCTGCTCCTTGACGGACCCGCCAGTTCGCATGCCTTCGGGTACGGAACCCTGATGGGCACCAATCTCCCTCACCACTCGCCTCGTGTGTAGCGTGGCGCCATGACCTTCCACCTCGGCGGGCCGATCGCCGCAGACGGCTCTCGCATCGACGGCGCGCTCACCGAGTACGACCCCTCCGACCTGACGACCCACGGCGTCATCATCGGGATGACCGGTTCCGGCAAGACCGGCCTCGGTGTCGTGTTCCTGGAAGAGGCGCTCCGATCGGGAATCCCTGCCCTGATCATCGACCCGAAGGGGGACATGACGAATCTCCTCCTGACGTTCCCTGCGCTCGCACCCGAGGACTTCCGCCCATGGATCGACGAGGGCGCTGCAGCGAGGGACGGTCTGTCACCGGACGAGGCCGCGGGAGCGGAGGCCGAGAAGTGGAAGAGCGGCCTCGCCTCGTGGAACCTCTCGGGCAGCGACATCGGTGATCTGAGAGGTCGCGTCGACATGACCATCTACACGCCGGGGAGCCGGGCGGGAGTCCCGCTCAATGTCGTCGGCGACCTGTCCGTCCCGTCACTTTCGTGGGAGAGCGACGCCGAGACCCTCCGCGACGGCATCGGCGGCTACGTGTCCGGCCTGCTGGGACTCATAGGCGTCGATGCGGACCCCATGTCATCGCGCGAGCACATCCTGCTCGCCAACCTGATCGAGCACAGCTGGCGATCGGGCGTGGACCTGACTCTCGAGAGCCTCATCGGGCAGATCATCACCCCTCCGATCCGCAAGCTCGGGGTGTTCGAAGTCGACACGTTCTTCCCCGAGAAGGACCGCACCGCCCTCGCCATGCGACTCAACGGGCTCCTCGCCTCGCCGTCGTTCCGGACATGGATGGAGGGAGCCCCCCTCGACATCGAGGCCCTCCTGTGGAGGGACGGCGAGCCACGAGCCGCGGTCATCTACCTTGCCCATCTGTCCGATTCGGAGCGCCAGTTCATCGTGACGGCCCTCTTCTCGGGCCTGATCACCTGGATGCGATCCCAGGCCGGATCGAGTGAGCTCCGCGCCCTGGCCTACATGGACGAGGTGTTCGGGTTCGTCCCGCCGACGGCGGAGCCGCCCGCGAAGAAGCCGATCCTGACCATGCTGAAGCAGGCGAGAGCCTTCGGCATAGGCCTGATCCTCTCGACGCAGAACCCCGTGGACCTCGACTACAAGGCAATGTCGAACGCAGGGACATGGTGCGTAGGGCGACTGCAGACCGAGCGGGACAAGGCCAGGGTCCTCGAGGCCATTTCGGCGGCGTCAGGGGACGTCGACGTCGTGGGGATCGATCGGCAGATCAGCGGCCTCGGCAAGCGATCGTTCGTGCTCCACAACACGAGGGATGCAGCGCCGCAGATCTTCACGACACGATGGGCGATGTCCTACCTCCGTGGCCCCATGACACGCGAAGAGATCATGTCGCTGACCGCATCCGATGAGCGCCCACCCCTGCCGACCGCCTCCGCAGCGGAGGCGCACGGATCAGAGGTGCAGATCGGATCAGGTTCGCCGCCGCAGGTCGCCGCAGGGATCGAGGCGGCTGTCCTCCACCCGGCCGCACCGTGGGCGGGGACCGTCGGCTATTCCGCAATCGGAGACCGGTACGAGGCGGGCATCGCCGTCGCGGTGTCGGTACGGTTCGACGAGGCCAAGCTCGACCTCGACCACACAGAGGTCTGGGAGGCGGTGATGCCCCGTGCCACCGTCGAACCGGTTCCGTCGGACCTCATCGAGGTCGACCATGACACCAGGGACTTCCTGCCCCTCGACGATGCTCTGCCATTCGTGGCTCCGGAGGGCGCGATCTCGCAGACCTCCTACTTCGAGAAGCTCGAACGGATGATCCACCTTCACCTCGACCGGGAAGGCGAACTCGAACTGTTCAGACACCGCAAGCTCGACCTGGTGTCGCGTCCCGGCGAGGACATGGATGCGTTCACCGAGCGGGTACGCGCTGCTGCGAGGGATGCGGCGGACGCGGAGATGGCCGAGAAGCGAACGGCCTTCGAGTCGCGGATCCGCAAGGTCAAGCGGGACTACGACGACGCAGTGCGAACCGCGGACTCCGCGTCCGCCGCCCTCGACGCTTCACGCGGTGACGCCATCTTGGGCGCTGGCCTCGACTTCCTCATGGGGCGAAAGCCACGCCTGTCCACTTCATCGGCCAGGTCGACCGAGGACCGCCTGCGCCGTGCCGAGGACAAGGTCGAATCAACGCGTGCCGCGTACGAGACTCTCGGGATCGACCTCGAGGACGCCCTGAGGGCGATCGAGGAGAAGTGGTCGAGCCTCGTCCGTGACATCGAGCCGGTCGTGGTCGGGCTGGAGTCGGATGACATCGAGGTGACCGACATGCGGGTCGTGTGGATTCGCCGCTGAGGATGCGACACGATGCCCGGCGTGCGAAGATGCCTCGAGGTGAGCTGCCACAGGAAGAACCGCCCGATCCGTCGCAAGGATCGCTCGGGGATCTCCCAACATCAGGAGGCTTGACGTGCCCGCGGACCGGAGAATCGATTACGTGGAACTCATCGCCGCCGACCTCGCCGCCGCCGAGGCGTTCTACTCGGCGGCCTTCGGATGGACATTCACGGACTACGGTCCCGACTACCGCGCCTTCAACGATGGTTCCTTCGACGGCGGATTCGGCCGGGGGGAGCCGCAGTCACGCACCGCGACCGGCGGAGCTCTGGTGATCCTGTACGCCGATGACCTGGAGACCACCCGGGACCGGGTGGTGGAGTGCGGCGGCACGATCCACGAGGACATCTTCCCGTTTCCCGGCGGACGTCGCTTCCACTTCCTCGATCCGCACGGGAACGAGCTGGCGGTGTGGTCCACGGAATAGGGACCGGGGCGGGA
>CAZYGP010000217.1:0-3360 GCA_964647265.1 uncultured Acidimicrobiaceae bacterium
GGAGCCATCCAGCGAGGACGACGACGGGGATGATGACACCGACGGTGACGACAACAGCGAGGAAGGCCTCGCCGCCGAGACGCCCCACACGGTCGAGCCGGTACAGGGTCGGAGGACGCGACGGCTTCTGGCTGAAGTACGAGCCCCTGCCCCTGGTGCGTTGCTCGAAACCGATGATCGTCATGGCGACGAGGATCAACACGATCGAAAGGACGATGGCGGGTGTACGGTCGAGCCTCCCGGAGTATTGGGCGAAGATCACCCTCGTGAAGACGTCGAATCGCATGAGGCTCACGGCACCGAAGTCCGACAGGGTGTACAGCGAGGCGAGGAGGGCACCGGCGCCGATGGCGGGCCGTAGCTGTGGAAGCACGACCGTAGAGAACACCCGCCGAGGTGTGGCGCCAAGGCCACGCGCAGCCTCCTCCAGGGCGGGGTCGACCCTCGAGAGCGCGGCGGCCGTGATGAGGAACACATACGGGTAGGTCGAGATCGTCAGGGCGATCCATGCTCCTGGCAGACCGATGAGGTGGGGAAGAGCGACTCCAGTGACGTCGGCGATCAAGCCCCGTGGTCCTGTGGCGGAGATCAGCACCATCGCCACCACGTACGATGGGATCACGAGTGGCATGGCGAACGCGACACCCCATGCCCTGCGGTGCCGCAGGTCGGTGCGTGCGAGCAACCATGCCCCTGCCACGCCGATGGCGGTCGCCGACGCCGTCACCGCAGTCGTGAACACGAGCGATCGGATGAGGAGCTGGAGCGTCCGCATCGACATCAACGCGTTCCAGGCTGAATCAGATGCTTCGACCGCCCGCACGAGGAGGCCGAGTACGGGTACGGCGACGGGGACGAGGACCGCAACCGCGGCCACCCACAGCCACCAGGGAGCTGGGGAGTGACGGGTCCGTGATCGACCGGGCGCGGCGGCTGGCGTGCCGCCGACCTCGATCTCGATCACGGACCCGTCCGGGCTCACAGGAGGCCTGCCTCCGCCACGAGGTCAGTTGCCAGGTCGAGGGTCGTCGCCAGCAACGACAGGTCGAGGTCGGGCGTCACCAGTGAATCGAGCGGTGGTAGGACGTCGGCGGCGGGCACACCGCCGATGAGTGGGTACTCGAAGGTCTCGTTCGCGAAGTACACCTGGCTCTCCTCGGACAGGAGGAACTCGACGAACCGCCGCGCCGCGTCCTGCTCACCCGAGCTTGCGAGGATGCCGACCCCGGCAGGCATGACGATCGACCCGGCAGAGGCAACACCGAAGAAGTGGTTCGCGCCCGGGGCGCCCGGGTCCTCGGCGAGGGTCCGGAGCTGGTAGTAGTGGTTGACGAGCCCCGCCTCGACCTGGCCACCGTTCGTGGCCTCCACGATCGCGGAGTTGTTCGGGAAGGTCGGGGATCCGTTCGCCACCATTCCCTCGAGCCACGAACGGGTCGCGTCCTCGCCGTCGAGGAGGATCTTCGCCGCAACGAATGCCAGGAACGAGCCGTTGGTGGGGGCGATCGCCACACGACCCGCCCACTCGGGATCGGTGAAGCCGTCCTCCGTTGGGGGGAGATCGCTCGGGTCGAGGAGCCCCGTGTCGTAGATCACGACCCGTGAGCGCCCTGAGACCCCGATCCACGTCCCGTCGGCATCAGAGAAGCGCTCTGCCACGAGCGAGCGCACCTCGTCCGGCAGGACGATGAACAGGTCATCGAGGGCGACTGTGCCGAGCGACGCCGGGTCCTGTGCGAAGAAGACGTCGGCGGGCGAACCGGAGCCCTCCGCGAGGATCGTCGCCGCCAGGTTCGCGGAGTCGTCGTAGCGCATCGTGACCTCGATGCCTGTTTCCTCCACGAATCGGTCGATGAGCGGCTGGACGAGGTCCTCGGCGCGACCCGAATACACCGTCAGGGAAGCATCGCCCGAACCGGACGAGCAGGCCGTGGCAATCAGGGCGATGGCGACCAACAGGGCATAGCGCTTCATTGTTTCTCCCAACCTAATCAATTTGATTAGGTCAGGTTATAAGCACTACCGCTATAGGTGCAAATCGGTCGACTCGATCACTCGTTGTTGTAGAGGAAGATCTCGAATGGCTCGTTCCCCCCGAACTGGTTCTTGGCGCCCTCTGAGAACCAGTCCCAGTCGAGGACGAGTGCTGACAACCCCATCATGCTCCAGCGGTTGGCCGAAGGTGCCTCGCACCCCGAACCGGTGAGCTCGCATGGGCTCTGGCTTCCCTCACCGGGATTGAACAGGATGCTATAGCTGTTCCGGACCGTCGGGTTGAAACCGGGAAGGTCGTCGAAGTTGTCAGGGAGGAACAGGCACTCCTTGGGATTCCCGTTCGAGCAGGTGTACCAGGTGGTGTGCAGGTAGACCGGCTGGAGGCCAATCACGTCCCACCACTTGGTGCCGAACTGCGAACCGGAGTTGTAGTTGAGCCTCGGAACGGTGGCGAATCGGGGCGAATCGAGGACCGAGTCGTGGAAGATCGTCCCGGAAGCGCTATTGAGGCACTGGATCAGCCGCTCGGTGAGCTCGCGACCCTCGAGGTCCACATACGTCGACTTGTCGCAGACTCCATTGTCGCCTGAGGGATCGAGGAGGTACTCCCACAGTCCGACGTTGTCGACCGTGTAGCTCTTGGACTTCGTCGCGAATGTCAGCCGTACAGGTGCCGCGCTCACCTGGGACCCCTCCGCGACGTTCGAAGCCTGGCGGAGCCTACCGGGCACGTTGGCGGATGTCGGTAGCGGGTCGTCGCCGAGGAAACCGCATTCGAAGATGGATGTGTTTTCACAGCCGCTGTTGGACGTGTTGGTGTTCCCCGTCTCGGTGATCATCACGTAGGGGACGACACCCGGCAAGAATCGAATACGTCATGATCGGCTCGATAAGCGCAAGACTGGAGACGTGAGGACGCCAGCAACCTTCGGGATCCTCGTCGCAGCGGGTGCGCTCGCTGCAGGCTGCGCGGCAGGCGTGCTGTCCCTCGAGACGGGGACGTGCTTCGATGATCCGGAGTCGTTCGAGGAGGTCACCGATGTGCCGGTGGTGGACTGCTCTGAGCCCCACGACAATGAGGTCATCGGTTCGTTCGACCTTCCCGATGGGGAGTATCCCGGTGACTCTGCTGTCACGTCCTTGGCCGAGGGTGGGTGTCTCGAGCGGTTCGAGCCGTACATCGGCATCGACTTCCCGACCAGCGTCTACGACCTCGGTTGGTTCACTCCGTCGACCGACTCGTGGGATGTCGGTGACCGCGAGGTCATCTGCTTCGTCTACGACGTGACGCTTGCGAAGATCACCGGTTCTGTGGCGGGCACAGCCGTTTGAGGCCACGGCCAACCCGCTCCGGACCCGCTGATC
>CAZYGP010000217.1:3370-3732 GCA_964647265.1 uncultured Acidimicrobiaceae bacterium
TTGAGGCCACCGACAACCGGTCCGGCCCCGCTGATCGAACTACCTGCCCTCGTCGTCTTCGTCGTCGTCGATGGCCGCTTCTGCACCAACGAAGGACGTCGCGTGGCGAGCGCACAACGCGCGGTCGCGCGCGTCGAAGGTCAATGCAGGGCGATCGCACTCCACACACGTCTGCCGGTAGATCGGCGGCCTCTTCTCCACCCGCCCATCGTCGGCCACAGCGGGTACCGGGTACAGACACAGATCGTCTGCCCTTCGGTGACTAGTCAGGTACGGAACGAGGGTCGCGGGTCATCGAACGAGCACCGGGATCAGGCGCTCCGGATCCGTGAGACCGCCGTGGTATCCGACGAGCCGGTCGT
>CAZYGP010000218.1:0-3731 GCA_964647265.1 uncultured Acidimicrobiaceae bacterium
GGCATCGCACGTTCGTCGTTCGCAACGGTTCGAAGGAGCTCGTCAGCGCTGTCGTGAGTCCCGAGGACGTCCGAAGGATCGCCGATCAGCTCCTCGCAGGGACGGGTCGTCGAGTCGACCTCGCAGATCCCATCGTGTCCGCTCAACTGCCAAACGGTTCGAGGGTCCACATCACGGGTCCGCCGGTGACCCATCCGGATCGGATGAACATCCAGATCCGAAAGTTCGTCCTCGCTGCTGCCGACCTCGAAGACCTCGTCGACAAGGAGTCAATGACCGTTGACGTGGCGACCCTGTTGAGGGACGCTGTCGCAGCCGACAGGACCATCCTCGTGTCGGGAGCGCCCGGTGCCGGGAAGACGACGCTCGTCAACTGCCTCCTCCGTGAGGTCGATCCGCGACTCCGTGTCGTCACCTGCGAGGAGGTCTTCGAGATCGGCGTCGACCTGCCGGACATGACCCAGATGCAGACGCGCGAGGCCGGCCTCGATGGCGGAGCAAGGATCACACTGCGCGACCTCGTGCGAGAGGCCCTTCGTCAGCGACCAGACCGGATCGTCGTGGGCGAGGTGCGGGGCGCCGAGGCGCTCGACATGCTGATGGCCCTCAACGCCGGGTGTAGCGGCATTGCCACGCTGCACGCGAATTCGGCGCGGGACGCTCTCGAGAAGCTCGTCTCCTACGGAATGCTCGCTGGGGAGAACGTGTCCATTCCGTACCTGCGACGAACCGTGTCGTCCGTCGTCGACCTCGTCGTCCATCTCACCCGATCGGCAGGACATCGTCACATCGACGAGATCATCGAGGTGAGCGATCAGGGCGATCCAGAGGTGTTCATGACTCGCAGTGTGTTCGCATGGACCGGTGGTCGAGTGCCGACTCGTTCGCTCACATCACCGTCGGACGCGAGGAGGTGGAGATGAGAGGTATCGCCGTGCTCCTTGCCGGCGGCGCAGCGTGGACGCTCGCGATCGGTTCGTTTCCCGTCGCAGGATCTCGAAGGGGGATGCGACTGAGCCCGCCCCCTGTCTCGGGTGTGGTGCTCAGCGGTGCAGCGGCTGCGCTGGGAGCGTGCATCGCGTTCGTCCTCACAGGGATACCAGCCGTCGGCCTCGCAGGTGGGATCATGGCGTCGATCGCTCCGATCTCGTGGATGAGACGAAAGGCGGCCGCAGCCGAGATGGCGCGGCTCGAGATGTGGCCCGACATCCTCACCCAGGTGCGTGCAACACTCGCGTCAGGTTCGACACTCGCCGACGCACTCGTCGATGCCCTCGATCGATCCGGAGGAGGTTTCACCCACATGGCCTCGGTCATGAGGTCGGAGATGGCCTTCGGAGGTGGCTTCGGAGCGGCCGTCACCCACCTCCTCACGGAGAGCCCTGACGCAACGTCCCGTCGGATTCTCGTGACCCTGTCGGTTGCGACCGACACTGGCGGTGGCCGCGTTGCCGAGATCGTCGCGGTGCTCGCCCGTTCTGTCGCCGACGAGCTCAGGTTGCGCCGGGCCCACGACGCCGCGCTCACCGAGCAGCGCTTGACCGTGAGTGTCGCACTCGTGGCGCCGTGGGCGATGCTGGTGCTCGCAATCGCAACGAATCCGCAGGCAGAGGGGGCGTTCAGCAGTCCGACCGGGGCGGTGATCGTGATGATCGGCGTCGTGACAACCGTAGCCGGATGGGCGCTCTCGACGAGGGCAGCTCGCCTCAGTCGACCTCCGGCGGTGTTTCGATGAGGTGGCTCGCCGTGGCTCTCGCCTTCGCAAGTGTCCTTCTCCTCGCTCTGGCTGTTCGCAGGCCGAACCTGGCGGAGTTCGTAGGTACCTACGTGGAGCCTCCGTCGGCATCGGAGCAGCAACGTGCGTCGCGCGTTGCGGTCGATCCTTCTGCGGTCGCCTGGATCGTCACAGGATCGTTCACGGGCCTGCTGCTGGCACAGGGTGACCTGTTCCTCTCAGGTCCTGGAAGGTCGGTGGGCGTGTCCGCTGCCCTCGGCGCGGCCGCGGGATGGTTCGGGTTCTCCGCCCGTCGCTCGACACTGCATGAGCAGCGATCGAGAAGGCTCCGATTCGAGTTACCGGTGATCTCGGACGCGCTCGCGCTCCAGGTCCTCTCGGGTGAATCGGTGTCCTCAGCGGTCGCAGCAGTGGTCGATCGAACCCATGGAGTGGCCCCGGAGGAGCTCCGCAGCGTTCTCGCGGCGGCAGAGACCGATGTGGCGTTCGATCGTGCGCTTGCAGACGTCGGTCGGATCACGGCACATCCGGATGCACGCAGGCTGTATGAGGTCCTCGCCCACGCCCACGTCGTAGGTGGGCGGCTGGCGGACTCGTTGCTCGAGCTCGCGACGGATTACCGAGCGAGTCTCGAGCGTGACCTCACGAGCGAGAGCGGCCGCCGCATGGTCACGACATACGGGCCCGTCCTGGCGTTGATGGTGCCCACAGCCCTCCTCTTCCTCCTGTACCCGACCCTGGTGGGACTTCGCACCCTATCGGGTGCGCCATGACGAGCTATCTGAAAGGAGATAGACGTGCTACTCAGAGACGAACGAGGGGCGACCACGGTGGAATGGCTCGGACTTGCGACGATCGCGATCCTCGTCATCGCCGTCCTCCTTCCGCAGGTGAGGAACACGGCGGGGGACATCTGGTCGAACGTCGCCGGACAGTTCACGGGGTTCTTCGGGTAGAACAGGGCTCTACCACGATCGAAGGACTCGCTGGGATGGCTGTGTTCTTCCTCCTGCTCCTCCTGATCGTCCAGATCGGATTCCTGATGTCCGCCCGTTCCATGGTGATGGCAGCAGTGGACGGCTCGGTCAGGCGCCTGTCGTGGGACGCAGACGGGGTCGAAACCGAGAGATCTCGCATCACCGAGGAGCTGACGCGCGCCGTTCCGGGCATTGCCGTTGAATCCGTCACCGTTGCATCGACCGATGCCACCGTGACGATGCGGGTCGATGTCCGTTGGACACCTCCGGGGCCTGATCTCGTGCCGATCACGATGCAGGTGTCCGAGACCCGGGTCAGGGTTCTTCCTCCGTGAGGGACAGTGCGGGCACGGCGCTGATCGAAGTCATCGTGATCGGATTCGTCGCCTTGGCGGTGATGGTGCCGACACTCCTCACGGTTGGTGCGCTCGCTGACGCAAAGGGGGACATGTCCGTTGCCGCGACGGATGCCGCATCCTGGTATGCCAGGCATGGGCTTGAACTCCACGCTCCTGATGACGCGACGATCGTCACCTACGACATCGATGGCGAAGCGGTCGTTGCGACGGCGACCATCGACGTGACGCTGATCGACGTGATGGGTCGGTCGGTCTCTGTCACGATCACGGAGCAGGCTCGAGCGGCGATCAGTCCCTATCGGAGCAGCCAGTGAGTGGCAAGACTCGCATCGGAGCCGATCAGGTCGGCAGCCTTCTCCCGATGACGGCTGCACTCCTGTTCGTCGTGTTGCTCGTCGTCGCACTCGTTTCGGACATCGCGCTGGTCCATGGCGAGTATCGGTCGACCGCGTCGATGGCGGACCGTATTGCTGAGGCCGGTGCCGCGTTCATCGACGAGGACCTCATGCATCTCGGTGTGCTTGCGATCGACACCGACCGATCCATTGCGTACGCTGCCGACCTTGCCGACGAGCTCGGCCTGGATCCATTGGACGTGACCTTCGCCGTGGACGGGTCCTCGTTCTGCGTGTCGATCCATCGCATCCATCGTGCAGCCTT
>CAZYGP010000219.1:0-3698 GCA_964647265.1 uncultured Acidimicrobiaceae bacterium
GTGGCGCATCTACGACGAGCGCGGGCTTGCAACCGCGGACGTGATTTCGGCGGCGGACGAGATCGTCGCGCCCGGGGACGAGCTCACCATCCATCATCCACATCGGGCGAACGTGGAGCGGCGCCTGTCCCGGTCCGAGGTCCACGAGGTCGAAGAGATCCTCGAACCCGCGTGGGACCAAGGGCGAAGGCTCGACGGGAACCCGGACCTCGACACCATGCGCCAGCGGAGGGTGGACGACCTCGCACGTCTCGACCCGGGTGTGCGTCGGCTTGTCAACCCCCACCGTTACCACGTCTCGGTGACCACGACGGTCAAGGATCTCCAGAACACGCTCGTCGCGCAGGCGCGCAGGGAATGATCACTCGACGGTGACACCGGCAGCGATCATCGATGCGATCGCCCGAGCGCCGTCACCAGGTGCGATATCGACGGACCCGATCCCGTCTGCGAGGAGGGTCGTGGCGAATCCGAGCCTCGCCGCATCCTCCACGGTCTCCTTGACGCAGTAATCGGTGGCCAATCCGCAGACGACGACGTCGGTGATGCCGCGCTGCCTGAGGATCTCGGTGAGGCCGGTCCGGGACTCCTCACCCGTCTCGGGATCCCGAACCGTGAATGCCGAGTAGCCGTCCTCGCCCCCGATTCCCTTCCTGACGACCGGTCCTTCAACACGGAGATCGGGATGGAAATCAGCGCCCCACGAACCCGCCACACAGTGGACAGGCCACACGCCGCCGTCCTTGGCGAAGTGCGGTGTCGACTCCGGGTGCCAATCCTGGCTCCTGACCACGGTGGCCCCTGATGCCACGGCGAGAGCCGCCTCATCGTTGATGAAGTCGATAAGGCGGGGAGCGGACCCCACGAACAACGAACCCGCCGGATCGGCGAAGTCGTTCTGGAAGTCAACGACGATCAGACAGGACTGCGGCGAGAAGACGGTCACCTCGCGGCTCGTTCCACCTGGTTGAGCGCGTCCTGGAGTGTGGCCCACGGCAGATCGGCACACTTGATCCGAACCGGGAATTGCCTGACACCCTGGAGGGCCTCGAGATCCCCCAGCGCGGCGCCGGGGTGATCGCCCGCCAAGGGGTCCACGCCCTCCTCGATCGTCATCATCACCTTGAACCTGTGGATGAGATCCTCGACGTCGTCGATCGATCTGCCGACAATGGCCTCCATCATCATCGATCCCGATGCTTGCGAGATCGAACACCCCTGACCTTGCATCGCGGCATCGGTGATGATCCCATCGTCGACGGCGACGTCGATGGCGAACTCATCGCCGCACGATGGGTTCGTACCCTCGGCGTGGATGTGGTCGATGCCGAGGGTGCCGCGGCGACGCGGATTGCGATAGTGGTCGAGGATGACCTGGCGGTAGAGCTCGTCGAGTTGGGACATGGGTGACCTGGTGCCCTCTGATCTTGCCTGATCTCTCAGGATACGACGTTGCGGCGGTGCGTCAGTCGAGACCGAAGACACGCCGCGCCCCGAGGAGCGATCGGACGAGGGCATCGACCTCATCGGACGTGTTGTACACGGAGAAGGAGGCCCGCGCGGTCGCAGGGACCCGGAGGTATTGCATCAGCGGCCGTGCACAGTGATGACCTGCTCGGATCGCGACCCCGTCCCGGTCCACGATCGTCGCGAGGTCGTGAGGATGGATGTCGCCGAGGGTGAAGCTGATCGCCCCTCCTCGCTTCGAGAGGTCCGATGGACCGTAGACCGTCAGATCGGGAACGGTGGCGAGGCGGTCGAGGGCGTACGCTGTCAAGTCCCTCTCGTGTTGCACGATCGCGTCCATGCCGACCGCCGTGAGGTAGTCGACGGCCGCGCCGAATCCGACGGCCTCGGCGATCGGCGGAGTCCCTGCCTCGAACTTGTGGGGCACGGGTGCCCACGTCGAGTGGTCGCGCTCAACGACGTTGATCATCTCTCCGCCGCCTTCGGCGGGCTCCATTTCCTCGAGCCGATCGCTCCGACCCCACAGGCACCCGATTCCCGTCGGACCGAGCATCTTGTGGGCGGAGAACGCCATGAAGTCGATTCCGAGCGCGTCGGGAGCGACACCTGCGTGCGGGACGAGCTGGGTCGCATCCATCACGGTGATCGCATCGACGGCAGCTGCAGCATCGACGAGGGGACCGATGGGACCCATCGCCCCTGTTACGTTCGACATCCCGGTGAACGCGACGATCCTGACGCGTTCGTCGATCACCCTGTCGAGGTCAGCCACATCGATGATGAGATCCTCGTCGAGCTCGAGGTAGACCAGCTCTGCACCCGTGTACCGGGAGATGAGCTGCCATGGCACGATGTTTGCGTGGTGCTCGGCGACCGAGAGCACGATCCGGTCCCCGGGAGTGAGGTGGTTGAGGCCCCACCCGTACGCCACCTGGTTGATCGCCGACGTTGCACCGCGCGTGAAGACGACCTGGGCGGCGGTCGTGCCGATGAGGGCTGCGACCTTTGATCTGGACCCTTCGTAGGCAGCCGTTGCCTCGAACGAGAGGGTGTGGGCGCCCCGATGGACGTTGGCGTTGTGGTGCTCGTAATAGTCGGTCATCGCGTCGATGACCGGCCTCGGCTTCTGCGTCGTTGCGGCAGAATCGAGGTAGACGAGGGGGTTGCCGTTGATCTCCCGCGCGAGGATCGGAAAGTCCGAACGCAGATGGGAGAGGTCGATCACCCCGTCGCCACGGTCGGCCGATAGCTGTCGTAGCCGGAGACCTCGATGCGATCGGCGAGGTCGGCGCCACCGGAGTCCACGATTGCGCCGTCGAGGAAGATGTGGACGAAGTCAGGTGTGATGTACTCGAGCATGCGTTGGTAGTGGGTGATGATGAGGAACCCTCGATCGTCTGTTCGCATGCGCTCGACACCCTCGGCGACGGTCCGTAGGGCATCGATGTCGAGGCCTGAGTCCGTCTCGTCGAGCACGGCGAACTCGGGCAGGAGGACGGCCATCTGGAGGATCTCATTCCGCTTCCGCTCGCCTCCCGAGAACCCTTCGTTGAGGTATCGATCGGCGAACGACGGGTCCATTCCAAGCTCCGTCATCGCTTCACCGACCTTGAGGCGCAGCTCGAGGACCGTGTAGTCGGTCCCTGTCCGGTTCGACAGTGCCGTACGGAGGAAGTTGACGACGGAGACACCGGGGATCTCCTCGGGGTACTGGAATCCGAGGAACATGCCTGCCTGGCCTCGCACCTCGGGGGGTGCCTGTGTGATGTCCTCGCCCTTGTAGGTGATGGTGCCCCTCGTGATCTCGTACGAGGGGTGACCGAGGAGCACGTTGGCGAGTGTCGACTTGCCGCTCCCGTTCGGTCCCATGATCGCGTGGGTCTCCCCACGCTCGATCGTGAGATCGACGCCCTTGAGGATCTCCGTCCCAGCGACAGAGACGTGGAGGTCGTCGATGACGAGCAGTGGCGGTTGCGGGGAGGTTTCCAACATGGTGATGAGTGTAATACGGATCCGCCGCGACCAGGGCGACGGATCAGGGCGACGGATCAGGGCGACGACAGTGCATCGAACGCCAACTCCAGAGCCTCGAGGTCGATGTCGTCGAGTGGCGTGTACTCCTGGACGTAATAGCGTCCGATGCCGGCGTCAGCCATCCTGGCGATGGCGTGTCGTGCCTGCTCCGGCAGGCCGTGGGGCACGAAGCGCTCCGTCAGGAGCGACGCGTAGGC
>CAZYGP010000220.1:0-3677 GCA_964647265.1 uncultured Acidimicrobiaceae bacterium
GCCACGACGGCGTCCTCGCCATCGGACACGATGTTCACCTCGACGGCGTCCCGGTCATCGACGATTTCGGATACGACGTAGGTCACGACCCTGTCGACGATCTCACCCTGGCTCATGATGCATCCGTCCTGTCGGGGGTTTCAGCATCGCTCGGCTCGATCGGCGTGGGTGCGACCGCATCGACGAGCTCAGCTTCCTGGGCAAGCACCTCAGGGGTCACCGTCTCCGCGGCACTGGTCGCGGCGGCACTGGTCCCGGCTGCCTTGGTCCCGGCTGCCTTGGTCCCGGCTGCCTTGGTCCCGGCTGCCTTGGCCTTCGGCGACTTGGCCTTCGGCGCGTCGCCGCCAACGGTGTGGATCTCACCCCGTGCGATCTTGAACTGTGTCCACGCTCCCGAAATCTCGAGCAGCTTCTTCGCACGCTCGGTCGGCTGTGCGCCTGTCGTGAGCCAGTGGAGCGCCCGCTCGTTGTCGATCTGGATGAGCGACGGCTCCTGGCGTGGGTCGTAGAAGCCGAGCTGCTCGATGTACTGGCCGTCGCGGGTCTTGCGAGAGTCCATCACGACGACGCGGTAGGTCGGCTGCTTCTTCTTGCCAAGCCGCGTAAGGCGGATCTTGACTGCCATCGGTCACCTCTTCTTGGTTTGGCGTGGCATGGGGGGCATCGTGAGTCCGGGGATGGGACTCCTCCCGCCTGCCATGGCCTTCATCATCTTCTGTGCTTGCGAGAACTGTCTGAGGACTCCGTTGACGTCCTGTGGTCTCGTTCCCGACCCGGCGGCGATGCGGCGTTTCCGACTGCCGTTGATCGTCTTCGGATTCCTCCGTTCACCCGGTGTCATCGACCGGATGATCGCTTCCACGCGGGCGAGCTGTCGCTCGTCCACCTGGACATCTCGCAGGGCGGAGCCTGCGCCCGGGAGCATACCCACGAGCTGCTGCAAAGGCCCCATCTTCCTGATCTGTTGGAACTGCTCGAGGAAGTCCTCGAGATCGAACGAGGCGTCGAACATCTTCCTGGCGGTACGTTCGGCCTCTTCCTGGTCGTACGTCGCCTCCGCCTTTTCGATCAGCGAAAGGACGTCGCCCATGCCGAGGATGCGAGAAGCCATGCGCTCCGGGTAGAACGCGTCCAGATCGCCGATCGTCTCGCCTGTGCCGACGAACTTGACCGGAACACCGGTGACCTCCCTGGCCGAGATGGTCGCTCCACCGCGTGCATCACCGTCGACCTTCGTCATCACGAGGCCGGTGAGGGCCGTGTACTCCGAGAACCCGAGCGCGACGTTGACGGCCTCCTGGCCGGTCATCGCATCGACGACCAGCAGGGTCTCGTCGGGCTCTGCGATCTTCCGAATCGCGGCGAGTTCCTTCATGAGCTCCGTGTTGATCTGGAGCCGCCCCGCAGTGTCGATGATCACGACGTTGGCGGACACCTCCCGCGCGTGGCGCAATCCGGCCTTGACGACCTTCGGCGGGGAGCTGCGCCGATCGACGAACACGGGGACATCGATCCGCCGCCCGAGTGTCTCGAGCTGATCGATCGCCGCAGGACGTTGCAGGTCCGCTGCGATGAGGAGGGGACGCTTGCCCTTGCCCTTGAGGTGGAGGGCCACCTTCGCCGCAGTCGTCGTCTTTCCCGATCCCTGGAGGCCGACCATCATGATCACGAGGGGCGGAGCTGCGGGCCTGACGAGTGGTGCCTCCTGCTCGCCGAGCGTGACGATGAGCTCCTCATGGACGATCTTGATCACCTGCTGGCCGGGGGTGAGGCTCTTCATGACCTCCGAACCGATGGCACGCTCGCGCACCCTCGCGAGGAACGCTTTGACGACGCCGAGGTTGACATCGGCCTCGAGAAGCGCGAGCCGCACCTCGCGCAGCGCGGCATCGACGTCCTCCTCCGAGAGACGCCCCTTGCTTCGCAAACGATCGAAGACACCACCGAGGCGTCCGGACAGAGCATCGAACATGCACCGAGTGTATGCGGCGAAGTCCACCATGTGCAGCGACGACCTTTGGTACCGTGCAGCAAGCAACGTGGGAACTGCATGAACCTGACGGTCATCGACCATCCGCTGACGCTCCACTACCTGACGGTGCTGCGCGATCGCACGACACCACCCCAGGAGTTCCGTGCCGCGGCCCGCGGACTGACGTACACGTTGGTGATCGAAGCGACGAAGCGACTGCCACTCACCGCAAAGGCGATCGAAACCCCCATGGAACCGACCACCGGACACGTCGTCGACAACGTCGTCGCCGTCCCCGTCCTGCGCGCCGGCCTCGGCATGCTCGATGCCGTCCTCGAAACGATCCCGAACGTGAAGGTTGGCTTCGCAGGCGTTGCCAGGGACGAGGAGACCGCAATGCCCCAGGAGTACTACGCCAAGCTCCCCGACCTCTCGGACGCCTTCGTCCTCATTTGCGAGCCGATGCTCGCAACGGGGGGTTCGCTGTCGTGGGCCGTGGACAAGGTGAAGTCCTCGGGAGCCCGCGACATCACCGCGTTGTGTGTCGTGACCGCACCCGAGGGCGTGACGCGGATGTACCGGGATCACCCGGACGTCCGCATCGTCGCGGCGGCACACGACCGCGAGCTGAACGACGACTTCTACATCGTCCCCGGCCTCGGCGACATGGGCGACCGACTGTTCGGTACGTTCTGATGCGCGACGCTGACTTCGAAGAGGACGTGATCGCCATCGTGGCGGACATCCCATTCGGTTCGGTGAGCACGTATGGCGAGGTTGCCGCAGAGGCGGGGCATCCGGGGGCGGCCCGTGCGGTCGGCAACGTCTTGCGTTCGACACCCGGCCTTCCGTGGTGGCGCGTGGTGGCTGGTTCCGGGCGGTTGGTCCCCGGAGCCGAGGTCGAACACGCGCAGCACCTGCGGGCCGAGGGCATCACGATCGACCGCGGCAAGGTTCCGATGGGTTCGCTGAAGTGATGGGGTCGCTGCGATGACATGGTCGATGGTCGAGCTCATCGGGAGGAAGCGCGACGGGTTCGCCCTCGAACCGGACGCCATCCGGTGGATCATCGATCAGTACACGACCGATCAGATCCCCGACTACCAGATGTCCTCGATGCTCATGGCCATCCTCACCCAGGGCATGGAGGACGCCGAGCTCGCCACGTGGACGGACGCGATGCTCCGATCCGGGGATCGCCTCGACCTGTCTGTCGTGAAGAAGCCGAAGATCGACAAGCATTCGACCGGAGGGGTCGGTGACAAGATCTCGATCCCGCTCGCACCGATCGTCGCTGCGTGTGGCGTCGCCGTACCCATGCTGTCGGGCCGCGGCCTCGGCCACACCGGCGGAACACTCGACAAACTCGAGTCGATTCCGGGGTTCTCGACCGCCGTCGATCAGGATGACATCGCCGCCCAGCTCGAAGAGATCGGCGTCGTGATGACCGGTCAATCCGAGTCCCTCGTTCCTGCGGATCGGCGGATCTATGCCCTCAGGGACGCCTCGGGCACGGTGCCGAGCAAGAACCTCATCGCGTCATCCATCATGTCCAAGAAGCTCGCAGAGGACCTCGATGGGCTCGTGCTCGATGTCAAGGTCGGGAGCGGAGCCTTCATGAAGACGCGGGACGCCGCCGAGGCCTTGGCCCGCACGATGATCGGAATCGGCCGATCGTACGAGACGCCCGTGACCGCACTCCTCA
>CAZYGP010000221.1:0-3641 GCA_964647265.1 uncultured Acidimicrobiaceae bacterium
GGAACATCGTCGAGAATCGAGTCCACCATCGAACGATCCCTGAGCTTCCTGTGGTATGTCACTGCGAAGCGGTGGGCCTCATCGCGGACCCGCTGCAACAGGTACAGCGACTCCTCTCCCCTATCGATGATGATCGGCTCGGACTGGCCGGGGACGAACACCTCTTCGAGCTTCTTGGCGAGTCCGACCACGGGAATCCCGAGGCCGAGATCATCGAGGACGGTCACGGCCCGTCCCAGTTGACCCTTGCCACCGTCGATGACCACGAGGCTCGGTGGATAGGAGAACCTGCCAAGGTCAGGCGCATCGAGGTTGCGTTCGAGCAGGTAGGCGGTGAACCGGCGACGAAGCACCTCCTCCATCGCCGCGAAGTCATCCTGACCCTCGAGCGTCCTGACGCGGAATCTCCGGTACTCGCTCTTCTTGGGAAGGGCGTCCTCGAACACGACCATGGACCCCACCGTGTGGCGTCCCTGGATCGTCGAGATGTCGTAGCACTCGATCCGCAGTGGCGGCGTCGGGAGGGAGAGCTCGCTTTGCAGGCTCCGCAGCGCCTTGGCACGTGCGTTGTGGTCGCCGTGCCTCTTGAGGCGATGCCGTGCGAATTCCTCGACCGCGTTCGCCTTCGCCGTGTCCATCACCTTGCGCTTTGCTCCGCGTGCCGGAACTCGCAGCGACACGGCGTTCCCGCGACGCTCCGCAAGCCACGCCTCCCAGAGTTCGCGGTCGTCCGGCAGCTCCTGGACGAGGACTTGTTTCGGAGGTAGCTCGTCGCCGTAGAGCTGGCCGATCATCCGACCGACGAATTCGGGGATGGTGATGTCCTCCACGCGGTCGACGACCGTGGTCTTGCGACCCGTCACCCTCCCCCTTCTGATGTTCAGGACGACGAGGACGATCTCGAGGTCGTCCTCGTCAAAAGCGATGACGTCGAAGTCCTCACGCGCCTCTGTCACGAGTTCCTGGCGCTCGAGGGCGGTGCGCATCGCACCGATCCGGTCCCTGATCCGCGCTGCACGTTCGTAGTCGAGGTTGGCCGCGGCCTCCCCCATCGCCGACTGGAGGTCGGCGATCAGGACGTCGCTGTCCCCGCTCAGGAACGATCCAAGGCCATCGAGGTACTGCGCGTAGGTGCCGGGCTCGACCTCGCCGACGCACGGCCCCGAGCATTTCTCGATGTGGAAGAGGAGACAGGGCCGCCCGGACGCGTGATGTCGATCGAACTTCGCGTTCGTGCAGGTGCGCACCGGAAAGGTCCGGAGAAGGGAGTCGAGTGTTTGGCGGATCGAGTACGCGCGCGCGTAGGGTCCGAAGTACTGCACGCCCCGGCGCCGCTTACCCCGCACGACCAGGGCGCGTGGCCATTCCTCGTGACGCGTGATGGCGAGGTAGGGGAAGGACTTGTCGTCCTTGAGGCGGACGTTGAACGGGGGCTGATGCTCCTGGACGAGGGAGAACTCGAGCATCAGGGCCGCGAGTTCGCTGTCCGTGACGATCCACTCGATGTCGGCTGCACCGTCGATCATCGATCGCGTACGCGGGGCGAGGTCCGTTGCGAAGTAGTTCGCAGTCCTCTTCCTCAGCGACTTCGCCTTGCCGACGTACAGGGCACGACCGAGCCGATCGCGGAAGATGTACACGCCCGGGGCATCGGGGACGGACGACGGCGGTGGACGATCGAGCATCGGCGCGGATCCTACCGCGACGACCCCACATGCCCGTCGAGGCGCCACCTCATTCCGAGCAACCTCGGAATCGACTGCTGGCCCGCGTAGCCGGGAAGGGAACGGATGGTCTCCTCGCTGAGCGGACGCTCGTCCATCAGTTCGAGACGCCAGCCATGTCCAGCTGCGCTTGTCAGCAGTGTCCCGAGGGGGCGGTGGTGGTACCGGATCTCGCGGTGGCCCGCGGGCTCCATCGAGGAGCCCAAGGACAGGTAGTCGCCCCACCGCCAGAGGACCTCACCGTCCTCATCGAGCAATGGCGCCGATCCGGGTGCGGTGAAGACCGGGTGATTGATGACGACGGCCAGTGTTGCTGACGGTCGGCATACGCGTGCCACTGATGCGAAGAATCCGTCGTGATCCTCGATGAGGTCCAACAGGTACACGGACACCGCCCCATCGAATGAGTCCGTCCTCAGGAAGCCCAGATCGGGCAGCTCCGCAACCACGACCGGCGCGGTCGATCGCGCCACGCGGGCGAGGTCGAGCGACAGGTCGACACCCACGACACTGCCCCCGTGGCTGCGCATCAGACTTCCATCCCCACAGCCGAGATCGATGAGCGGCCCCGACGTCGGTTCGATGAGCAAGTCGAGGAGGGGCACGACATCGTTCGGGTACGAAGGATCCTGTGCCGACTCGGCCCGCCACCACGCGGCGATGTCGTCCCAATTGTCGGTCATGTTCCCATCGACCGAACCGATGGATGAGTACGGTGCGGGGCGGAGCTGACTACCAGTGGGTGACAGATGCGGGTCAATAGATCGATCCTGATCGTCTTCATCGGATCCGTCCTGTCGCTCGCAGCATCGATCGCCCTGCTGAATACGAGCGAGGGGTGGTCGCAACCTTCCCCGATCGCAGGTGATGCCAAACTGTACGGAGAGATAGCGGAAGCGATTCTTGCCGGAGCAGTGCCATACGCTGGCGTCGCGGTGGAGCACCTTCCCGCGCTACTCATCCCGATCCTCATCGTCGGAATCTACTCATCAGTGAGTGGCGTGGCGTTCGCAGCCTCTTGGCCCCTCTTCGTCACGGCCGCAGTCGTGGGCTCGGTGGTTATCGCGGGGCGAATCGACGTCGTGCCACGCTATCAGTGGCGTCTCGCCGTTGCGATGTTGCCGATGCTGCCCCTCATCCTCTACCGATTGGAGGCATTCGTTGTTGCGATCTCACTCGCCTCGATCGCGTCGTTCGCGCACTCCCGAATGGATGCGGGTTCGATCTGGTCTGCCTTGGGGTCGCTGGCCAAGGGGTGGCCAATCGTCCTGCTGATCGTCCCCTTCCGGCGCGGCTCCGTTCGGACCGGCCTGATCGCCCTCGTTGGTACGACTTTGATCCTCGGCAGTGTCGCCGCGCTACCGGGATTCCAGGAGGGTCGAGCCTTCTCGGGACTCCACAGTGAGACGCTCGTCGGAAACGCCATCATGCTCGCCCGGCATGCGAGCGGTTCCGATCTCGGTGTCGTCGCTGTCGCCGGGGCGAGATATGTCTCGGCACCCTGGTGGGCAGTTGCGCTCAACGCTGCCTTCGGCCTGGCTGTCGGAGTGGTCGCACTCCGCTCAGCCCTCACCACCAACGAGATCGTGAAGCTCTTGCGCGCGGCCGGCCTGCTCGTCATCGCGATCATCCTGATCAGTCCCTTGTTCTCTGCCCAGTTCGCATTCTGGCTCGTCCCGTTCGTTCCTCTCTTCGACCGCCGCAGCCGGACCACCTACGGCGTCGCCGCCCTGATGTCCATGCTCGTCGTCGCGTTCTGGAACCCTTTCGAAGCGTGGTGGTCAGGTGCGGTCCTCGTCCGGAATGCTTTGTTCGTCACAGTTGCGATCCTCTGGGTCTGCGAAACCACGAGGTATGCAGATTCACCCGGGGCGGCGTTGATGCCTCGCGAGAACGTCTCGTAGGAACTTTCCCGTG
>CAZYGP010000222.1:0-3610 GCA_964647265.1 uncultured Acidimicrobiaceae bacterium
TGCGGATGCCTTTCCGGAGGGTGGGCTCGACGTCGTCGAACGGGCGAAAGCCATCGTGGAGCCGAGACTCGCCGAGGTGACAGACCGACAGGTCGTCCACGGCGACCTCCACATCTGGAACGTTCACGCCCGGCGCGACGATCTGTGGGCACTCGACTTCGAAGACATCATGTGGGGGTCTCGCGCCCAGGACATCGCCATCAGCCTCTACTACATCCAGGACCGCGTCGACTGCCTCGACCTGACGGGCGCTTTTCGACAAGGCTACGAACAGGTCGCGCCGTGGCCGACCGACGACGAGGAGCTGGCGGCGTTCATGGCGGCCCGGCGTCTCATGTTCGTGAACTACGCCTTCAACATCGCCATGCCCGACCGCCAGGAGTTCCTCACAAGGTCGGTCGATCGGCTCCGCAGCTTTCTCGATCGGACCGGCTGAATTGCACGTGGCCCCGACGACAGGACGCGAAGCGGCGCAGTGATCCGGGATCAACCTCTTCAATGGGCGTGCTGGTTGTGACATGGTCACGAAGTGGACGCTCCCCACCTCCGACGCATCAGTGTGATGCTCCCCCCGCAGCTGGTCTCGATGGTCGATGTCGCAACGCCAACGCATCGATCACGGTCAGTCGTCGTGGCTGAGGCACTCCAGCTGTGGCTGGAGGCCCGCGGGATCGAACCCCCGGGCGACTGGAGGGACCGGTGGACGGTCTCTGGGAACGAACCACCAGACGACGTCAAGAACCACCCCAGCTTCGGGCATTCATGAACTCGAGCACCTGCTTGGGTGCTATGTGGGAGAGGTAGGTGTCAGTGGTCTGGAGGCTGGCATGACCGAGCTGACGCTGGATCACCGGGATCGGGACCCCCTCCATGAGGAGCTCGTACGCCATCGTGTGGCGAAACCCGTGTGGGTGCACACGCTTGTCGATCCCCGCGGCGCGCGCCGATCGGGCAAGCATCTCGCCGACCATCGAACGGCCCATCGGGCGGCACTTCCGTGAGCAGAAGAGGGGCACTCGAGGAGGTGGCGCCAGCTCGGTGTGGCGCACGTCGATCCATCGCTCGATGTGGGGGGCCGCCCCCGGGTCGATGCCGACAGTTCGCCGCCGATCCCCTTTGCCGTGGAGGACCGTGATCGAGCCGATCCGCAGATCGACATCCTTCGGTTGGAGGGCGAGCGCCTCCCCGACCCGGAGGCCGGCACGGTACAGGACCGTGATGATCGCCCGATCCCGGATACCGACGACGGTGTCGGGCCGCTGCGCCATGATCGCAAGGACCTCATCCGGTGTGAGGATCTCGGCAGGGAGTGTCATGCCCTTCTGACCGGGTTCGACGCCGACTCCCGCTCCGGGAAATGCAGCACTGGTGCGCATCAGGAGCTACCCAATGCGGGCTGTGACGATGCGGAACAGCAGTTCACCGAATGGATCCTGGTCAGGCGAACTCCACGGCTCCGTGCCGCGTTCGAACATCTCCATCTCGATGGTGCGTATGGCACGTTCGACCGCCTCACGGAGATCGGTCGGCAGCTTTCCGTGCATCGAGATGCAGCCACAGGGCTCCATCTCGAGCTGCATCCGGTCGAGCGCTTCCTCGAGCACGTCGAGTGGCTCACCTGCGACGACGGGGGTTGGTGAATCATCCATCACTCGAACGTATCTCGCCGCTGTGACACGGGACGTAGGGCGCCTTGGGGCGTCCCGCACCATCTGGTGAGAAGGGACGGGTTGCCCGACTGAAACTCGCTTACGAAACCCGCCACATTTCGAAAGCGAACAACGCTTCGGTTGCGGAGTCCCGACCCACGACCGGAGTCACGTGCGAGCGAACGCCACGATCGGATCGACGTCGCCGCGATCGGCGGATCTGAGAGCGGACAGGTAGCGCCCACGCAGCTCGTCGGTCGCCACCTCGAGGTCGGATCCCCAGGTGAATCGCGGTTGGCCGAGCTCGACCACCAGGAGATCGGCGGCGATGCGGCTGTGCCGGCCGTTTCCGTTGACGAATGGATGCACCGACACGAGCCGATGATGGAATCGGACGGCGATCTCGTCGGGACCATAGGTGGCGTGGTCGATCCACACTCGGGCATCGGCAACCACGTTGCGCACCGCCCCGGCTATCGCCTCCGGGGCGACGCCGATGTTCGTCTCCGTTCGGCGGTAGCGGCCCGCCCACTCCCACACGCCGGCGAACATTCGCCGATGCAGGTTGCGCAGGTACGCATCGTCGAGCAAGGCCTGGGACGTCGGATGCTCGCCGACGAGTGCACGAGCGATGCTGTGCTGCTCGGCTTCGAAGAGTTCTCCACGAGTCGAGATGTACGCCGGGATGAGGCCATTGAGATCCCCGGTGACGAGCGGAGTCTGCCCGTCGCCGATGGGGACGAGCGGGTCGAGAGTCATGAGCTCGTCCCGATCGTCCACAGTCCCCGCCGATCGATGAATCGCGCTGCGAGCTCCTGGATCTCGTCCTCGAGTTCCGCGGAGGCGACTGCCTGATCCTCGAGGCGTGCGTGGTGCGCGATCGGTGCCAGATACTCCCTCGCCTTCCGCATCGCTTGTGCGTCGACGGAGTTCTGGAGACTCTGACGCGGGATGAGTGCATACACGACGTCACAGTCGAGCGCATCCGCCGCGCGTTCGAGGGTCTCCAGCCGAATCGACCCTGACCGCTCGCTGGCCTCCATGGCTGACACGGCTTGGGCACTGACATCCAGACGTCGTCCGAGTTCAGCTCCGGACATCCCGAGCGCGTCTCGGATCGCTCGGATCCATCCTCCGTGCGGGCGCGGCCCGACCCCGCTCCTGAGGTCACTCAGTCGCTGATCGAGTCGCTTTCGAGCCGTTGTCTGCATTGCCATGCCTCTTGAATATCAAATTCTGGTTTGACTGTCAAGCCAATTCTATCAACCTTTGACTTGCACATCGATGCTAGAACATCAAGTCATACTTTTACTTCATCCCTGGGGAAACCCAGACTGCCGGATGCCATCGTCTACGGCTGACAGCGCGTCCGTACGAGGTGAGAAGGGACGGGTTGCGCCCAACAGCGTTTTGGCTTGGAAACCACCGCATTATCGAATGTAAAACTTGCTTCGCATTCTTAAATGCGGTATTTTCACAAGCGAATGACCCAGCCAACCGGACACCTCGAGATACGGACCTGGATCTCGGAGCTGGACCCGAGGGTGAGCGCTGACATCGAGGTCTTCATTCCACACACCCTCGACAGCACCTTCGAGACCGCCGACCCTGGTGCCCTGGCAGAGCTCGAGGCGCACCTCGCGGCCACATCGCGCGACGCCGCCCTCTCTCCGATCGCGGCAATCCTCACCCGGTCCGAGGGGATCGCGTCGTCCCGGATCGAAGGACTCATGATGTCAACGCGCCGCATCTATGAGGCGCAGCTCCGGTCGGACGACGTCGAGGATCGGGCCGCACATCAGATCGTGGCGAACATGGATGTCATGGCTGACGTCCTCGGTGCTAGCGACCCGCTCACACACGACCAGATCCACGGATGGCACCGTGCGCTCATGGAGCCGGATCCGCGCATGCGAGAGAGCGTGGGGACCTATCGATCACAACAGAACTGGATCGGGAGA
>CAZYGP010000223.1:0-2623 GCA_964647265.1 uncultured Acidimicrobiaceae bacterium
CCCGGAACTCCTGGGAATCGACCAGTTCGGCCGGCAGCCATGGGCCGTCGCCCGGGCTGACGATGCGAACCCGTCGCAGCATCTGGCGCACGATCAACTCGATGTGCTTGTCGTGGATGTCCACGCCCTGGGAGCGATACACCTCCTGGACCTGATCGACGAGGTACCGCTGGCAGGCGCGTACGCCCTGGATGTTCAGGACTTCCTTCGGATCGAGCGGACCCTCCGTGATCTGGGTTCCCGGATCGATGATGTCACCCTCCGCCACACGCAGTCGCGCACGGACCGGGAGCTGGTAGCGAACCTCCTCATCACCATCGATGACGACGACGAAGCGCTCGCCCGTGTCGGGATCCACGTCGATACGAACGGCTCCACCGACCTCGGAGAGGATGGCGACGCCCTTGGGTGTCCTCGCCTCGAAGAGCTCGGTTACGCGTGGCAACCCGTGCGTGATGTCCTCACCTGCGATGCCGCCGGTGTGGAACGTCCTCATCGTGAGCTGCGTTCCGGGCTCGCCGATCGACTGGGCCGCCATGATGCCGACGGCCGTGCCGAACTCGACCATCGCGCCGGTTGCCAGGTCGATGCCGTAGGACAGCTGGGAGATCCCGTACTTCGACGTATCCGTGAGCGGCGACCGCACGCGGACCTCGAGGACGTCCTCGAGCTGTTGTATCCCCTTGATCGCCTCGCGGTCCAGGATGAAACCCGCCTTGAGCTTGCGGCCATCGGGGAGCTCGGCGACGGCTCGACCGACCTTGACGTCGTCGGCAAGGACGCGACCGAAGATGTGGTTCCGCAGGTGGCGAACCGGCCGGCCATCGGCATCACGAACCCTCATGACGAGTCCGGGATCGTCGCTCTCCTCCGTGTGGATGATGATCTCCTGGGAGACGTCCACGAGGCGGCGGGTCAGATACCCGGAGTCCGCCGTTCGCAGTGCCGTGTCGGCGAGTCCCTTGCGAGCGCCGTGCGTCGATATGAAGTACTCGAGTACCGAGAGGCCCTCACGGAAGTTCGACTTGATCGGCTGGGGGATGATGTCGCCCTTCGGGTTCGCCACGAGACCACGCATGCCGGCGATCTGGCGCAGCTGCATGATGTTCCCCCTGGCACCCGAGCGAACCATCATGTCCATCGGGTTGAACGGATCGGCCTGGAGCGTGTTCTGCATCGCATCCTTGACCTTGTCCGTGGCGATCGTCCAGATCTCGATCAGCTCCGATCGACGCTCGTCATCGGTGATGACACCCTTCTGGTACAGCACCTCGACCTTTGCCGCCTGGGCTTCGAAGTCGGCGAGGATCGCCTTCTTCTCGTCCGGCGTCTTGACGTCCTGGAGACCGATCGTCAAACCTGCCCTCGTCGCGTAGTGGAACCCGAGCTCCTTGATGTTGTCGAGCGTGTTCGCGACGTCCGGCTTGTCGTAGGCGTGGATGACCTCCTCGACGAGAGTGCGGATGTCGGACTTGATCAACACGGCGTTCACGTACGGGAACCCGTCGGGGAACGCACCGTTCAGGATCGCTCGCCCGAGCGTGGTGTCGGCGAGCAAGGACCCGTCGATCGGTTGCTCGTCGATCAGGTCGCCGAGCAGCGGCTTGAGCTGTGCGTGGACTGCGGGGTCGCCTGCGAGGGCGCCGACCCTGAGCCTGATAGGGGCATGCAACGCGATGTCGCCAACCTCGTACGCCATCATCGCCTCATCGACGGACGAGAACGCGCGACCCTCACCCTTGGTACCCGGCACGATCGCCGAGAGGTAGTACATCCCGATGATCATGTCCTGGGAGGGGGTCACGATCGGTCGGCCGTCGGCGGGCGACAGCACGTTGTTCGACGACAGCATGAGGACCCGCGCCTCGGCCTGGGCCTCCGCGGAGAGTGGCAGGTGGACCGCCATCTGGTCGCCGTCGAAGTCCGCGTTGAACGCCTCGCAGACGAGGGGGTGGAGCTGGATCGCCTTGCCCTCGATGAGGACGGGTTCGAACGCCTGGATACCGAGGCGGTGCAGGGTCGGAGCACGGTTGAGGAGCACCGGATGCTCCTGGATGACGTCGGCGAGCACATCCCAGACCTGCGCCCTGCGTCGCTCGACCATCCTCTTGGCTGCCTTGATGTTCTGCGCGATGTCGAGTTCGACGAGTCGCTTCATGACGAACGGCTTGAACAGCTCGAGCGCCATGATCTTCGGGAGCCCGCACTGGTGGAGGCGCAGCTGCGGTCCGACGACGATCACGGAACGTCCCGAGTAGTCGACGCGCTTCCCAAGCAGGTTCTGGCGGAACCTTCCCTGCTTGCCCTTGAGCATGTCAGACAGTGACTTGAGTGGACGGCTGCCCGGTCCTGTCACCGCACGGCCGCGACGGCCGTTGTCGAACAAGGCGTCAACGGCTTCCTGGAGCATGCGCTTCTCGTTGTTGACGATGATCTCGGGGGCGCCGAGGTCGATCAGTCGCTTGAGGCGGTTGTTGCGGTTGATGACACGGCGGTAGAGATCGTTCATGTCCGACGTTGCGAAGCGGCCGCCATCGAGCTGCACCATCGGGCGCAGGTCCGGCGGGATGACAGGGATCGCCTCGAGGATCATGCCGGACGGGTCGTTCTTGCCGTCGGCGAA
>CAZYGP010000223.1:2633-3599 GCA_964647265.1 uncultured Acidimicrobiaceae bacterium
TCGCACGCTGGCGCCGCTGCTGGCTCGTCGCCTCGAGATCAGCCCGCAGGCTTGCGACTTCCTCACTGAGGTCCATCCGCATGATGAGGTCCTTGACGAATTCGGCGCCCATCCCGCCGACGTAGTACTCGCCGTACCGGTCGACGATCTCGCGCCACAGCTGCTCGGACTCGATGAGAGCACGCGGCTTGAGCGACTTGAAGGTGTCGAAGGCCTCATCGAGGAGCTCCACCTCGACGGTTGCCCTGTCCTCACGATCCTTGATCTCGCGTTCGACTTCCTTCTTCCGTGCGCTGATCTCGTTCGGCTTTGCGCCCGCGTCCTCCATCTGGGCCAACTCGCTCTCGAGGCGCTCCAGACGGGCTTCCTTCCACTCCTCGAACTCCTCGGTGATGAGTAGGCGTTCGTGGCGGGCCGCCTCCTCGAGGTCGGGGAGATCCTGTTGGCGCTTGTCCGCGTCGACGTGGGTCACGAGGTACGCAGCGAAGTAGATGACCTTCTCGAGCTCCTTCGGCGACATGTCGAGGAGATATCCGAGCCTGCTCGGCACGCCCTTGAAGAACCAGATGTGCGTCACGGGTGCGGCCAGTTCTATGTGCCCCATGCGCTCGCGACGGACCTTTGCACGCGTCACCTCGACACCGCAACGTTCACAGATGATTCCGCGGAAGCGAACCCTCTTGTACTTGCCGCAGTAGCACTCCCAGTCCCGAGTGGGACCGAAGATGCGCTCGTCGAAGAGGCCGTCCTTCTCGGGTTTGAGCGTCCGGTAGTTGATGGTCTCTGGCTTCTTCACCTCACCGAAGGACCAGGAACGGATCTGGTCCGAGGAAGCGAGACCGATTTTCAGTTCGTCGAAGAGTTGTGCCACGTATGCGCTCCAGTCTCAGATCTCGTATCGATGGGATTCAGTCGGCGTCGGGACGCTCGGGCCGGGAGATGTCGATCCCGAGCGAGGCGGCCGTG
>CAZYGP010000224.1:0-2761 GCA_964647265.1 uncultured Acidimicrobiaceae bacterium
CCAGCGAACATGGCGAAGCGGGTCCAGGCGGTCGCGGCGTACCTCGTTGAGACATACGACGGGGATGTCACGAGGCTGTGGGACGGCGTGTCATCGGGAGCCGAACTCCTCGATCGGATCCAGTCGATCCCCGGCTTCGGTGAGTACAAGGCGAAGGTCTATGCCGCGGTCCTCGCCCGTCAGTTCGGTATCACCCCTGATGGGTGGGACGACTCCCTCCCCGACTGGCCGAACATCTCCGAGGTCGCCTCCGATGCGGACCGCGCCGAGATGAAGGAACGCAAGAAGGCCTGGAAGGGCGATCAGTAGGCATCCGAGCGCGTGCCGGCAGTGCGGGCCTCGATCGACCAATACGGTCAGATACGGCACACCCGTCAGCCCTCGCGGAGGATCCTCTCCATCGCCTTGCCCCTGGCGAGCTCATCGATCAGCTTGTCCGCGTACCGGATCTCCTGCATGACGGGTTCCTCGATGTCCTCGACCCGCACACCGCAGATCACGCCCGTGATCGAACGGCGCGCTGGATTGAGGGCAGGAGCCTCGGAGAAGAAGGACTCGAAGTCCGTGTTGCTCTCGAGGGTGGCTTCCAATGCGGGCTGGTCGTACCCCGTGAGCCAACGAAGAATCTCGTCGACCTCCTCCTTCGTGCGCCCCTTCCGCTCCGCCTTTGCCACGTAGTGTGGATAGACGCTTGCCACGCTGGTCGTGTAGATCCGGTGCTTCTGCTCCACCATTGCCCTTTCGACCTCTCACCTCGGTATCGCCGTGTGCACCGCTCCGAGTCCTCGTCCACCCTACCTGACGCAGCTGTGACACCATGGGTCCCGAGAGAGGGATCGGATGGACCTTCGCTGGCCCATCGTCCGTTGGAGGTGCGGGGAGAGGAAGCGGGACTGCGTCGCTACACTTGCGGGACCGAGTCGACTCCCCCGAGGAGTCGCCGTGCCAACCGCACGCCATCCTGCTCCCACCACACGTGGGGGCCTTCCGCTCCGGCGGATGTCCGAAGGAGGAAACTTCAGATGCGCTCATATGAGCTGATGGTCATCCATCGATACGACATGGCCGAACCCGACGTCCGCAAGGAGGTCGCCCAGATCGAGAAGGCGATCTCGGACAGGGAGGGCAAGGTCACGGGAACCGACTTCTGGGGGAAGCGACGCTTCGCCTACGAGATCAACCACATGAACGAGGGCTACTACTCCGTCATCACCTTCGACGGGCCTGTGGAGCTCCAGCAGGTCCTCGACCGGTCGCTGTCACTGTTCGATGCAGTGGTACGACACAAGATCGTACGTACGGCGGCAAAGGTCTAGAACGTGTCACACGGACCCCTCACACTGGTGAGTAGGTCGACAGGAGAGAGATTCAATGAGTAACAGCGTGACCCTTGTAGGCAACCTGGTCGAAGATCCCGAGCTCCGCTTCACCGCATCCGGTGTCGCCATGGCCCGCATCCGCATCGCCGTGAGCCGCCGATACCAGGACCGGGACGGGACATGGCAGGAAGAGTCCGGCTTCTTCGGTGGAACGGTGTGGCGCGACTATGCCGAGAACGTCGCAGAGTCCCTCACGAAGGGAACGAGGGTGATGATCACCGGCCGCCTCAAGCAGCGGAATTGGGAGACGAACGAGGGCGAGAAGCGGTCCGTCGTCGAAGTCGACATCCAGGAGATAGGCCCTTCCCTTCGTTGGGCGACCGCGAACGTGACCCGTACGCCGCGATCGGGTGATGGCAACGACAGTTACGGAGGCGGCTCGTCGGCGCCTGCCCCCGTCGCCCGAGACGACTTCGGTCCCGACGAAGCCCCGTTCTAGAAGCGCACCGGAAATCCAACGCACAGAAGTCCAAGGAGAACCCCATGGCCCAGAAGCCGAATGCGTCCCGTCAGAGACGACGCCGCCCCGACATCGACCCCCGGAAGAGAAAGCGCACCCTGTACACATTCAAGGATGACGAGGTTGTCGACTACAAGGACATCGCCCTGCTCCGCAAGTTCATGTCGGACCGAGGCAAGATCCGGTCTCGGAGGATGACGGGGTTGAGTCCGAGGCGCCAGCGAGAGGTTGCCACCGCGATCAAGAACGCCCGTGAGATGGCGCTCCTCCCGTACGTGTCGACGAGGATTTGACGATGAAGGTCATCCTCACCCAGCCCGTCGAGACCCTTGGTGCCAAGGGAGACGTCGTCGACGTCTCCGACGGCTATGCCAGGAACTACCTCGTCCCCAGGAAACTGGCCGTCAAGGCGTCAGATGGAGCGCTCAAGCAGGCCGACTCCATGCGGGTTGCACGCGAAGAATACGAGCGCCGCGCGCTCGAGTCCGCCCAGCAGCTTGCCGAGTCCCTTGCCGGAACCAGGGTCGTCGTCGCGGCCAGGGCGGGCGACACAGGAAACCTGTTCGGATCGATCGGGGCAGCGGACGTCGCAGCGGCGATCGTGAAGTTCACGGGCATCGACATCGATCGCAAGATCGTCGACATCGCGCAGCCGATCAAGGAGATCGGTCTGCATGAGATCCACCTCACTCCGCACCCCGAGGTGTCGGTAGCGGTCATCTTGGACGTCATCCCCGCCTGACGAAGGACTCCGAGAGCGGGCACACCAGTCGAAGGAAGCGGGCGCCCCGTCACGGGCGTCCGCCTCTTGCGTCCATGCGGCGCGGGTCATGGCGGGGACATCATCGCCGGATCGCGACAAACATCCTCGGGCGCGAAAAACGGGTGCCCCGGGGCAGGTTGGACACCTCGGATGAGACCG
>CAZYGP010000224.1:2771-3576 GCA_964647265.1 uncultured Acidimicrobiaceae bacterium
CTTCCACGGCCACCGGAGCGGACCGTCGCGTTCGCTCGCCACGGCGACGCCGAAGCCCCGATTCGTGTCATACAGCCGGTGCATGATCGTGGTGGTGCATCCCAGGCCAACCGAGGAGGACCGGTGACCGCTGTCATCGAAACACAGACGAACCGTTCCCCGCGGGTCCCGCCGCACAGTCTCGATGCCGAGGAGTCCGTACTCGGTGCGGTTCTGCTGTCGGCGGACGCTGCGAACGCGGCGCTGGAGTTGCTGCACGCGGAGGACTTCTACAAGCCAGCGCATCAGAAGATCTTCGATGTCATCCAAAGGCTCTTCGACGCAAACGAGCCGATCGACGCCGTGACGGTCGCCGAGGGTCTGCGTCGCGATGGATCGCTCGACCGTATGGGAGGCATCGCGTTCCTCACGAACCTCATCGATTCGGTCCCCTCGACGAGCAACGTCGAGTACTACGCGGGCATCGTTGAGGAGCACGCGTTGCGCCGGCGCCTCATGAAGGTCGGAGGCGACATCGGCGTCATCGCGTCGATCACGTCCGAGCCAATCGCCGACGTGGTGGACAGGGCCGAGCAGGCCGTGTTCGCGGTCGCGGAGAGACAGGTCGGCGACGGTCTGCAGGTCATCGACGATCTGCTCGGTCCTGCCATCGAACAGGCCGAGACACTCCAACGAAACGGCGGGGAAATCACCGGTGTATCGACAGGTTTCCGCGACCTCGACCGGAAGCTCGCAGGTCTGCATCCGACCAACCTGATCGTGGTCGCAGCCCGTCCCGGCATGGGGAAGACCTCCCTGGCCCTCA
>CAZYGP010000225.1:0-3557 GCA_964647265.1 uncultured Acidimicrobiaceae bacterium
GTCCCCGGGTCCGGCAGGTGACGGCCCCTGGCCTGGGACGTCCTCAGCGGCGGGAACGTGTCTGGAAGGCCAGAGGCAGCGAGCTGGTATATGCGTTCGTCCCTGCTCATGCCGCGAAGCCGGTGAACACCGAGATCAGCCAACACCAGATCGGGAGGAATCCGGTCGATGACCAATGCCCCTGTCGCCTCCGAGAGGAGGATCTGACCCCCGTGGCCAGCGCTCTCGAGCCGGGCGGCACGATTGACGGCCGGGCCATAGAAGTCTCCGTCGCGGCTCTCCACTACCCCCGTGCTCAGTGCCGCACGCACCTTGAGCGGTTCGAACTGGTCCGGCCACGCCGCGGTTCCCAGTTCCTCCTGGATCGCGACGGCGGCGGCGATCGACGCGATCGGATCGTCGAACACGGCCATGAAGCCATCACCACGGTCCTTGACGATCGTCCCACCGAGGCGCTCGATGCACTCGGACACGATCCGGTTGTGCTGCGCATGTGCGCTTCGCATCGCGTCGGCGTCCCGTTCCCAGAGCGCCGTACTGCCCTCGATGTCGGTGAAGAGGACGGTGAGGGGTATCGATCGTTCGCCGGCTTCCATCGGCCGGGAGTGTATTCGCTCGGTCCCGGGCATGCGCGGGAGGCATCCCACCGATTCACCGCAATCGGTAGGGTTGGAGCGAGAGTGACAGGAGGAACCATGATCCAGGAGTTCAAGGAGTTCGCCCTCAAGGGCAACCTTCTCGACATCGCAGTGGGGTTCGTGCTCGGTGTTGCGTTCGCCGCCGTGATCGGCTCGCTCGTCGCGGACATCATCACTCCGCTGATTGCAGCCATCTTCGGCCAGCCGGACTTTGGATCACTCTCGATCACGATCAATGACTCGAGGATCCTCTACGGCAGCTTCCTCAACGCCGTGTTCACGTTCCTCGTGGTTGCGCTCGCCCTCTTCTTCTTCGTCGTCAAGCCGTACAACGTCATGAGGGCCAGATCCGAACGGGATCAGGAGGAGGCGGTCGAGGAACCAGCCGAGGACATCGTCCTGCTCACCGAGATCCGGGACGCGTTGCGCCGCGGGTGATCATCTCCGAGCGAATCGATCGCCACAGGGCTGGATCGGCATCACCTGCGGAGCTCTGCTGAGTGCTCCTGATGGCTCCGCGCGCCGTGGTTTCCTGTCATACCCCGTCGATATGTTCGATCCATGAACGGTCGAACGGAATGCATGGTCACCGAGCGTGGTGCTGATCCCACCGCGGTGATGGCGTCGCTGTCGGATGAGGACGTCGAACGGGCTCTGCTCGACCTCGAGCGGCACCTGAGTGCCACGAATGCGTGGTTCCATGCCGCGGTCGGCGAGTTCTCTCGTCGCGAGATCGCCCAACGGGAGTACGTGCTCTCTCCGAGGCAGTGGCTGCGGCGGTTCTGTCGCATGTCCGCCAACCAGGCGGCGCGTATCATCCGCACGGCAACCCACTTGCGCCACATGCCCGAGGTCCACAAGCACGCCATGGCGGGGGACATCGGTCCCGAGGCACTCGCGCAGATCGCTTCCGCACGCCACCGTCATCCCGACGACTTCGCACTCCACGAGCCGGTGTTCGCTGAGATCGCCACCTATCTGACGCCATCGGACCTCCGCGTCGCGATCCGGCACTGGTCCCAGCAGGTCGAGCTCGGCTCACCTGACATCCCTGCCGAAAGGCGACGGGACAAGCGAAGGGTTTCGATGAGCCAGACGTTCGAGGGCATGTGGCACGTCGAGGGACTGCTCGATGCCGAGTCCGGCCACGTCGTTTCTACGGCACTACGCGCCATCGCCGATCCCGGCAACATCGACACCGACGACTCGCGGACGCACCCCCAGCGCATGGCCGATGCCGTGGTCGACGTCAGTCGCTTCTGGCTCGACCACAACGAGTCCGCCCTCACATCAGCCGGTGAGAAGCCGCACATCACGGTGACCGTTTCGTACGAGCACCTGACGCGGTCACGCTCCGACCTCCCGGAGATCGACGGCGTTCCTGTGACCGCCGAGACGATCCGACGACTCGCGTGCGACGCGGGCATCGTGCGGATGATCATCGACGGAGAGAGCCAACCCCTCGATGTGGGTCGCAGGATGCGAACGGTCACACCTGCGATCCGCCGTGCCCTCGAACAGCGCGATGGGGGTTGTCGCTGGTTCGGGTGCGATGCACCTATGAGCTGGTGTGATGCACATCACGTCGTGCATTGGGCCGACGGTGGCGTGACGAGCGTCGACAACATGATGCTCCTGTGCCGAAGCCATCACACGGCAACCCACGACGGGCGTCGCCCGAGGCGTCGGCTCCTCTCCGATGAGCCCCCGGATCCCTGATGTTGCGGCGGACCAGGTCGCGGAATGATTGAACCGCGTCTCGTTCGATGCCGAAGCACAATCGGGGATATGTCCACGAGGGGGTTCTCCGATGCGCATCCGGTGGGCGAAGCGCCCACGATCTGATGACCGTCAAACGACCAGCGGTCCGATCGCGGTCACCGGCACCATCGAGGTGCCCAGCCAACCAGAGCCTCTCGCCGTCACCCTGACCGTGGACACGTTCTCAGTGACGATGCGCACGAAGGACATGGAACTCGGCTCGTGGCTCCTCGCAGAGGTGACCATCACACCGATCACCGCGAGGCGGTTCGCCTTCGAGGCCGAGGGCGACAGGTTGGTGTTCACACCGGATGACCCGGCCATCCTCGCGTCGCACACCATCGTGACGCGTGGCTCTTCCGCGACAGGCGCCGGGAAGAAGCCGAGGAAGCCGGAGCGTTCCAGGAAGCTTCCATCGCCCAAGACGCGCATCGTCCGTTGGGAGAGACCACGGTTCCCGCGGAAGGCACCTTCCCCGAGACAGGATCGAGCACGATCTCCCAGCCCGCAGACCCCACGTTCCCCGAAGGTCGCGAACGAGGCTCCGCAGACCTCGAGATGGCTCCGTACGGTCGACTCCGCCCGGCACAGGGGGATCTTCGACCTCGATCGCGTACCCGTGAACGAGGCCCTTCGAGGTCAGGAACACCAGCACACGTTCGACCACGGCACGGCGGCCTCGTCGGGACTCGTCTCACACATCTGCACCATCTGCGGGAAGGTCAGGATCAGAGGGGGTCGTGGCTGATGTCGCTCGGCCGCTGAGCATCATCTCGGGATCCGGTCACACGCGGCGAGTCGCGGAAGCCGATCGTGCGATGGGTCGTGTCGCAGAACGGTTGGTTCTTGCTCGCACCGCATCGGCACAGGGCAACCCGCGGACCTGCGATGAACGTCTCGCCCTGCCTGTCCCTGACCTCGATCTCACCGCGAACCATCAGGGGACCGTTGGGCCATGGGACGACCGTCGTCGGTTCGTCGGGCCGCTCCCCGGGTCGACCATCGAGCCGCTCATAGCGCAGGGCTCCGGACGGACAGGCCTCGATGGCGTTCACCACCGTCTCCGTGTCAGCGAGGCTGAGATCGACCCACGGCCTCCTACCGGTGTCGAAGACCCCGTCTCCGAGCCTCAGACACGCCGCAAAGTGGATGCAGATG
>CAZYGP010000226.1:0-3546 GCA_964647265.1 uncultured Acidimicrobiaceae bacterium
AAGCCACTGTGCCGACGACATGACCCGGGTGGTTGCGTCGTCGCCGCGGGCCGCGGCAGCCTCTGCGCGACCCGCGTAGAGGGTCTCGGTCAGTTCCGCCCAGGCCAGCGAGTAGAGCTCGCCGAGCGCTGCGATCGTGTCACGGTCGGACACCGTCAGCCAGCGCCAGTTCTGGGAGTTACCGCCGGATGGGGAACGAATCGCGGCGTCGATCATTGCAGCGACGACGTCATCCGGGACAGGATCAGACGTCACGCGTCGCATCGCCCTCGTCGTGTAGAGCGCTTCCGTGAGGTCCATCCGGCAACGGTACCTGACCGAGGCCCGCCGTGCTCAGCCGACGATCGCCGCCACGATCCCGACCACGAGGAGGTTGCCAGTCGTCCATGCGACGCATCCGATGGCGTACTGCCTGAACCACGTGGTCCACGTCGGAGAGCGCCGCGCGACCGCCACGCCCACCAGGTACCAGATCGGCAGCGAAGTGACGATGCCGAAGACGAGGACGGTGAACCTGGTCACGTCGATGAACTCGAACGACAGGATCCAGGCGGTCGGTGCTGCGATGAGGAACAATAGGGTTGCGGCGAGGGTCGCCGCGAACTCACCCATGTCACCACCTCTGCGGAATCCGACGCCCAACGCGACCACCACGAGCAACCCCGGATAGCTGATCGCGAGGAGGCCCCCGAGCACGGGTGAGACTCGCTGTCCCCTCGCCTTGAAGGACAATCCTGATCTCACCGACCGAGCGTACCCTCCGATCTGCACGTCCCGCCTCGGTGTCCCGCCCCGTTTCCACCTAGGATCGATCCGAGGAGGGTGTATGACCGAGCAGTTCGACGCAAGCGCCGTGAAGATCATCGAGATCATGGGAGTTTCGACCGAGGGCTTCGAGGACGCGATCCGCCATGCGGTCGCAAAGGCTGCGGAGTCCATCAACGGCATCACGAGCATCGAAGTCGTCCGTCAGGGCGCGACGATCCGTGACGGATCGGTGGCGCGATACGAGGTCACCGTGAAGCTGTCATTCACCGTCCGTTGACGACGGCGGTGGTGCCCTCTGGTGCGGTGCGGAGGGTCCCGGAGTGCTACCGAGCCCCCGCCACTAGCCTTTCTGGTACCCCATGATCCACATTCGTCTTCCCCGTGTGCTCATCCCGATCGTGTTGCTTGCACTGCTCGCCCTCGCCCCTGTCCCTGCGAGCGCACAGAGCAAGGGCGCAGTCGACCGGGCAAAGGCAGAGGAGGAGAGGACGTACGCCGAACTCGCAGCCGCCGACGCGGAACTCGACGAGGGCCTCGAGGAGCTCGAGGTCATCCAGGGAAAGCTCTACAACCTCCAGTGGAGGATCAACAGGCTCCACGATGCGATCACGGAGTACGGCGACAATGTCACCGCTCTCGAGGAACGTGCGCGGCTCATCGTCGTCGAGGCATACACGGCAGGCGGCCGCAGCATGGTCACATCCGCCTTCACCGCGAACTCGATCCAGGAGCTGATCACCTCCCAGGCGCTCTTCGACGCAGCAACGACCAGGGATCTGAGTCAGCTCGACCAGCTCGCTGCCGTCAGCCGTCAGATGGACAGGCTCACCGACGAGCTCGTCGACAAGGAGGCAGAGGTCCAGGTCCTCGAGGCCCAGCAGGCCGTCGTCGTCGACAAGCTGATCGCCGATCAGGCGAGGGCCGAGGAACTGCACGCAGCCGCGAAACGCAAGTATGCAGATGCGTACGCCAAGTACAAGGCGGAACAGGCGAGACAGGCAGCCATCCGGGCGGCCAGGGCATCAGGTCCCGCGGCGGGCGTTGCGCTCGCTACGCGGAACTCGGCCTGCCCGTTCCCGGGCTCCCACTTCATCGACTCGTGGGGGTACCCACGTTCGGGTGGGCGCACACACAAGGGCACCGACATGCTGGGTTCCCACGGCGCGCCGCTGTACGCGATGCAGACCGGATCGATACGGCTGAACTCCCACAGGCTCGGAGGAATCCAGGCGTACATCTACGGCGACGACGGCATCACGTACTACTACGCGCACCTGTCGGGATACGCGCCGGGTGTGCGCAGCGGCCAGAGGGTGGACCGCGGCCAGCACATCGGATTCAACGGGAACACCGGCAACTCCTCGACGCCGCACCTCCACCTCGGCCTGATCGTCGGAGGCACCTACGTGAACCCGTACCCGTCGGTCCGGGCCGCCTGCTAGCTCGCTAGTAGCCCTCGTCGACCACCTCGACGTCGATTTCCTCTGCCGCGAGGTCATCGATGACGCCGTCACCTGTCGTGTCGAGACCGTAGATCCGAACGCCTGCGGTCTCGACGTCGCGAAACTCGCCCGATCCGTCGGGATCGATCCCGGAGGCGGTGATGACCTCGGTGCGGGTGACCTCTGGCATGCCATCACCGTCGATGTCATGGGCGACCGTGCGGACCTCCGTGACCTCGATCGAATCGGCGAGACCGTCTCCGTCGAGGTCCATCTCGATCTCGGACGTCTCGACCGTCGAGATCACGTCGGGAACACCGTCCCCGTCGGCGTCGATCGCCGTCTCGACCGTCGTCGTGGTCTCGAAGAGGTCCGCGATACCGTCTCCGTCGAGATCGAACTCCCGCGTCTCCGTTCGAGTGCGACGGATCCCGTCGACACCGCCGTCTCCGTCGATGTCGATGATCCGGCTCTCCGAGTGGACCCTGCGCACGCTGCCGTCCGGGTCGCTCGAGACGATCTCAGAGGACGTGTCGTCGGTCTCACCGCTTCGTTCTGTGGTCATGTCCATCTCCCGGCGTCACGCACATCGTAGTTCCGTCGACGAGGCTCGGCCCACCCGTGCAGTGTGTCATCCGACGGAGATCAGCGTGACGGCGACCGCCGCGAGCCCCACACCCACCCACTGGGTCGGGATGAGCCTCTCCCTGATGAAGAGTGCGGCGAGCAGTACCGTGACGGTCGGGAAGAGGCCGAGGGCGACGCCGAGCACGATCAGGTCGGCCCTTTGGGACACGGTGACGAACGCTGCCATGCCGACGGAGGCCAGAACACCGGCGAGCACGGTCGGCACCCGCGCCGACCGGATGATTCGTGGGTTCGTTCCCGTCACGATCACCGCGGTGGCGGCCAACAGAGCTGCCGTGGACCTCCCGGACACCGCGCTCCACAATCCGCTCTCGTTACTCGTGGCGGCATACGCGATCACCATTGCACCGAAGCCGAGCCCTGCGACGAGTCCGAGGATCAACCCCTGTGGTGCCCTCGAGGTGTCCCCCGGAGTGAAGCCGACGAGGAAGATCGCCCCGACGCCCACGCAGATTCCGATGGCGGCAACCACACCGGGGCGCTCACCGAGGATCAAGCCTGCGGCGATGGGGATGACGGCTGCCGTCGTTGCCGCGGTCGGGGCAACCACACCCACTGCGCTCCGTGCGAACCCGATGTAGAGCGCCGACACACCGAGCGCGGATCCAGCACCCGCCGCAAAGCCGAGTGCCACGTCGGTTGCGATGAGCGAACCACCCACAGCCACTGCGATCGCCACCAACCCCGG
>CAZYGP010000227.1:0-3541 GCA_964647265.1 uncultured Acidimicrobiaceae bacterium
AACTCCTCGGGAGTGCGGATGTCGAGCACGACGACGTCGGGAGTGTTCGCGATTGCCTCGGCGGCAGCCTCGGGCGAGACCGTCTCGAGCACCGCATCCGATGACGAGCATCCCGCGATGACGATGGCCGCCGCCGCGAGTGCGATCAACAGGGCACCTTTCCTCTGGTTCATGTCATGAGCCCTTCTTCACCGGGAGGCCGGCTCGGTTCCACGCAAGCATTCCTCCCTTCACGTTCAATGTCTCGATCCCGTTTGCGTTGAGGTACCTCGCCGCCGTGTTCGACCGGTTGCCGCTCCGGCAGATGGCGAGCACCTTCTTCCCCTCCAACGTGCGGCTCCGCTGCTGGAGGGACTCGAAGCTGATGTGGATCGAGCCCGGTGGATGGCCCTCCCTGCGCTCTGCCCTGGTGCGGACGTCGACAATGATGTAGTCGTCGGTCTCGGCCATCGCAAGCGCCGTTCTCACGTCGACGGTCTTCCGCGAGAAGCCGAACATCAGCCCATCCCCAGGGCGACGACGCCCCCGCCGAGGGACGCGACGTTGGTGAACCCCATCGATGCCAGCCACGCGGCCGCCATGGTGCTGCGAGAGCCCGTTGCGCACACGAGGAGGATCGCCGTGCCACGGTCGAGGTCGGTCATCGCCTCGGGGAGGGACATCAGCGATATGCGCTCCGATCCCTCGAGGGTGCCTGCCGCCCACTCCACGGGCTCACGAACATCGATCACGAGGGCGTCGTTGTCGTTTCTCCATGTCTCCCGCTGGCGGGCGGGGACGTGGCGGATTGTGTTGGGTGATGTGGTGAACATTGTGACTCCAGAGTGAAGGCCAAAAGATACCCGGGGGGGTATAGTACCCTGATGTCGCTCCAATCGAAGGCGGTCCCGATGCGAATAGATCTCTCCTCTGCTGGGACCGCTGCACACGTTTCGCAGATCTCGACAGCCAGCCTCGGCGACCACTCGTATGTCATCGTGGTCGACGGTCAGGCAGCAGCCATCGACATCCAGCGCGACCTCGCACGATTCACCGATGTCCTCGACGATGCCGATGCCGACCTCGTAGCGGTCCTCGAGACCCACATCCACAACGACTACGTCAGCGGAGGCAATCGACTCGCCGACCGTCACGGCGCAACGTACGTGCTTCCCGCCGGCACGGGTGCCCCATACGCCCACACCGCCCTCGCTGACGGCGGCACGATCCCGATCGGGCCGTGGATCCTCCGGGCGATGCACACACCCGGTCACACCTTCAACCACACCTCCTATGTACTGGAATCGGCAGATGGACCGGTCGCCATCTTCTCGGGAGGGTCGCTTCTCGTCGGTGCCGTTGGCAGATCCGACCTGCTCGGACCGGAACACACCGAGGAGCTCCTCCGACACCAGTACCGCTCTGCCCACCGCATCGCCGATCAACTGCCGGATCCGTCCATGGTCGCGCCGACGCACGGAACCGGGTCCTTCTGTTCGGCCTCGGACGTCGCGGACACCACGAGCACCGTCGGCGTCGAGAAGCTCCGCAATCCGGCCCTCATCGCCCCGAGTGTCGAAGCGTTCGCCATCGGCCAGGCGATGGGGTACAAGGCGTATCCCTCGTACTACCGCTACATGGCACCTGCCAACCTCGAACCCATGGGATCGCCACCGTCTGCACCGCTCCCGGTCGTCACCGAACTCGACGAGGTGGAGGGTGCGATCATCGTCGATGTGCGGCCCTTCGTCGCATATGCCGAGGGCCACCTCCCGGGGTCGCTGTCGTTTCCCCTGGCCGATGATGCTGCCGTGTACATGGGTTGGACACTCCCGTGGGCAGCGCCTCTCGTGCTCGTGGGCTCGGAGGTCGAGGCCGAAGATGTGCGCCTCCATCTCCAGCGGATCGGTTGGGACGAAGTCATCGGGCGTATCGATCCGGGCAACCTCTCGGCGATGGTCGGCGTCCCCCTTGTCACCACGGGGGTGACGTCGTTCGCAGTGTTCGACCCCGGGCTGTTCGATGCGGTCATCGACGTTCGTGATTCGGTCGAGCACCGCGACGGCATCATCGAGGGGGCCGTCCCCGTGCACATCGGAACCTTCGCCACCGACCCGGCAGCGTACGCCTCGGGGCGGGTCGCGATCCACTGCCAGGGCGGCTATCGCGCAGCAGTTGCGACGGGCTTCGCGGAAGCAGCAGGCCTTGACGTCACCGTCGTGGACGACGACCTCGTCCGGTATCCGGGCATGCTCGTCGCTGTCTGACGGCCGGTGTCAGCTCAGGCGGAGGAACATCTGCTCCATGCGTTCTGAGGTGTAGCCCTTTTCGTCGGCGAGGTCCGGGTGGAGGCGGCATTGTTCCATGGTGACTGCGAAGAAGCGGAATCCTGCCCGCGACATCGCCTTGTGCGCGGCCGCGAACTGCGTCAGCACATCGTTGCAATCCCTGCCCTCGTCGATCATCGCCTGGATCCCCCGGATCTGGCCCTCGACGCGTCGCAGTCGCTTGATGATCTCGTCCCGGTCCTCGGTTGGCAGCTCCATGATTCCACTATACCCCCGGGGGGTATGAAAACCATAGTGTGTTGCGTGCTACCAGTTGGCCCGACGGTTGGATGCCGTTCCGACCTGGGTACCGCTGTGGCTGTCACCGGTGTCCCCTGCGCTCCGTGACGACTGTGAAGCGATGATGCCTTTCCAGCGGGCGCTATCGTCACTTCCGTGCCACCGAACCACGGCCGCCGCACGCGCGCCTTGACCACCAGCCGCCTCCTCGTTCTTCTTGTGTGCCTCATCGTGGGTAGCGCAGCTGTCGTCTGGGGAGTCGTCCCCGCGGCGGCGCAGCCGATCTGGGTGGATGTGGACGTCACTATCACCTTCGACGAGTACCCATTTCCGAACGCCACCAACGACGCAGGCATCATCGTCCAGGGTCCCAACGGTTCGTCGACGGTCGACTACAACCTGCTCGACGATGCCGTCGGCTCGATCCTCGCCGCCGACAATGGCGACCTCCACGATATGGCATTCACGTTCACGACGAGTGCTGGAGGCGCGGCGGCGCCCGGCACGCGTCCCGACCTGCGGTTCCGCCAGATCGCGAGCGGCAGGCAGATCACGGGTCGCACGGCATATACAGGAACGGTAGCGACCAACAACCCTGGCACGCGACAGTTCCACGAGGTGCGGGTCGACTTCGCTCCGCACCTCGACATTCGCGAGGTCTCCCTGAACGTTGCGAGTTTCAACACGCAGGGACTCGCATGGGAATTCAGTGTCGTCACCTTCCACGATGAGGATGGGAATCCCTTCTCTCCCAGCCCGGTGATCGCGCCATACCTCGACTCCGCTCCGGGCGTGAGCGGCCAGGTGGGAGTGGGGCACTACCTGTGGGCCTCGACCAACACCGTTGTCGGCGTGGGCACGGCCGGTACCGCACCGGGGTCCAACGGTCCGGGTGACGCTGCGTCCTTCGTTAGTTCCGCGGACGCGGGAGTCGCCGGCCCCCGTATCGGGGGGTTCACGTGGAGAACCACCTTCGAGGACGTCCGGGGCACGAG
>CAZYGP010000228.1:0-3510 GCA_964647265.1 uncultured Acidimicrobiaceae bacterium
GCGGAGCGCAGCGACGCAGAGAGGGCCGCAGGTCAAAGACTCACGCCCAGCGTGGCAAACGACATCATCCCCTCTCTGCCCTGCCGGGCATCTCCCCCAACGGGGGAGAAACCCGAACGCGCACATCCTGCGACCGGCGGGCTCCGCCTTCCGTCTCTCCCCGCGGGAGAGACGCGGAGCGGAGCGACGCAGAGAGTGCCGCAGGGCAAGGACACACGCCAAGCGTGGAAGCACGTCATCCCCTCTCTGTCGTGTCGGGTGTCGCCCACGGCGGAGCGCGGGCGGTGCGGCCGGCGATCGGCGTGTGATGTATCCCGATTGCGGCTATCGGGCTCTCCCGGCAAGACTGGCCGCATGGATACGGAGAAGCCGGCGGGCAGTGTCAACGAGTTCGTGGAGCACCTTGCGTTCACCGCTGTGCTCAAGGACGGCACTCCCGTGCGGGTGCGGCCGATCGCACCGAAGGATCGTGAGAGGCTCGCCGAGGGTTGGAAGAACCTCTCGGCACAGTCCCGATACCTCCGCTTCCTCCAGGCGAAGCCGACCCTGAGCGAGAAGGACCTGACCTATCTCACGGAGATCGACTACAACGACCACTTCGCCTGGGCGGCCGAGACCCTCGATGAGGCGAACCCGCCCGGCGTCGGCATCGCGAGGTACATCCGCACGGCCGACGATCCCACGGTTGCCGAGGCTGCCCTCGCCGTTGTCGACGAACGTCAGCGTCAGGGTCTCGGCCGAATACTCCTCCAGGCCCTGTCGGAGGCGGCACATGCGAACGGCATCGAGCGATTTCGAGCCTACGTCTCCATGGACAACCGTCAGGTCCTCGAATCGCTCATGGCGATCGGGGCGACGAGATCGGACGCGGGGGACGGAATGGTCCAGCTCGAGCTCCCCGTCCCTACGGCGATCCTCGAGGAGTCTCCCCTGTATCTGGCATTGCGCACGGTCGCAGCCATCCCACCCGAGTCCTCCCGGGACCAGCCGGATTGAAGGTGGAATGGCGGTGCGTTCGGACCGGTGAATCCGTGGTCCAACGGGCTCGGATAGGATCACTGCCATGACCGTCCGCATCGGCGAGATCGCCATCGATTGCTCCGACCCGCCGGCTGCCGCCCGGTTCTGGTGCGAGGCCCTCGGCTATCGGATCACCGATCAGGACGATACGAGTGTTGCCATTGCGGGTGATCCGTCTGCTCCCACGATCCTGCTGATGGCAACGAGCGATCCGAAGGCGCACAAGAACCGGGTGCACATGGATCTCTGCCCGGTCGATGGCACACAGGAAGAAGAAGTCTCACGGCTCGAGGGTCTCGGGGCACGGCGCGTCGACATCGGTCAGGGCGATGTCGCGTGGGTGGTGATGGAGGACCCGGTCGGCAATGAGTTCTGCGTGATGCGTACGGTCCTGCCTCCCGAGCCCGCTCCGTTCCACCACCTCGCCAATTCCTGATCCTCCTCGCTACGACGGCCGCGTCTCGGGCCTCGGGTAGCCTGCGGCGATGATCGTGACCGACTGGCTCCTCGACGGCGACCCTGCCATCCGCTGGCAGGTGATGCGCGACCTCTTGGATTCACTGCCCGATGAGGTTGCGGCCGAACGGGCACGGGTCGAGCACGAAGGCTGGGGTGCGCGCTACCTCGCGCTCGAGGACCCCGATGGGCTCTGGGACGGCGGCGCCTGCTTCCCCGCTGCCTATCGAGGGGGTGAGCCGGGGCAGCCCTGGACGGCCACGATGCACACGCTTCAGACGCTTCAGATCCTCGGGCTGGACCCCACATCGGAGTCCGCCCGCAGGTCGACAGCCCTCGTCGCGGAGAACGGCCGCTGGGAGCACGACGGGCAGCGCTACTTCGACGGCGAGGTCGAGCCGTGCATCAACGGCCGGACGATCGAGACCGGGGCGTACTTCGGTGTGGACGTGGCGCCGATCGTCGAGCGGATCCTCGGAGAGGGTCTGGACGACGGCGGCTGGAACTGTGAAGTCGAGAACGGCTCCGTGCGCTCCTCCTTCGACACCACCATCTGCGTGCTCGACGGGCTGCTCGAGTTCGAGCGAGCGACAGGTGGGTCAGCAGAGGTCCGAGCGGCTCGACGCCGCGGTGAGGAGTACCTGCTCGAACGGAGCCTCTTCCGCCGCAAGAGCACCGGCGAGGTCGCAGACCCTGCGTATCTCGAGTTCGCGTTCCCCTACTACTGGCGATACGACATCCTGCGAGCGCTCGACTACTTCCGACACTCGGGAGCGGATCCGGATACGCGGATGTCAGAGGCCGTGGAGATCGTGCGGTCGAAGCGACAGCCCGATGGCCGATGGATGCTCGATCGCATCCATCCCGGTCGCGTCCACTTCGACCTCGAAGGCGGCGTCGGCACGCCGAGCCGGTGGAACACCCTCCGCGCCCTTCGGGTACTCGACTGGTGGGACAGCCAGCGCTGACGAGCGTTGGGCAGGGGACGGGTACGCCAACCGTCCTGTCTCCCTCACGCCGGGGACGTGAGGAGCTCGTCGATACGCTCCAGGAGCTGCTGGTGGCTGAAAGGCTTCTGGATCAGGAGGCGATCACTCAGGGGAGCTCCGCGGAGATTCCCGCTGCCTTGTCCGAACGTGCGCCAGTGAGACTGGCCCGATCACCTCTCATCCATTATGGGAAAATGGTGATATGGTGTACTCATGCTGAGAGAAGTGAATCTGACCATCGATAGCCAGAAGCGCATGTCTGTGGGCCGCCTCGGGTTCGCAGAGGGATACGCCGTAGCCACAGAACTCCCCGATGGCACCGGGTGGGTCATTCGGCCGGCCCGTCTCTACACAGATGCCGAGCTCGACGTACTGACGAATCCATCGAACGTTGAGGCAATCGAGAAGGCACTTGCTGATGCCGAAGCAGGTCGAATCGTCGAGGGCTTTCGGCGGTAGCCGGGCTGCTACTTGAATCTCGACTACTCCGAAGTCTTTGCCGCCGAGTACGCCGCACTGCCGGACGAAGCCGTGAGTCCAATCAATGAACTCCTGGACGACCTCGAGCAGCACCATGATCAGCCCGAGATGCGGAATGTGCTTCGCTTGGACAGTGGCTCTTCGATCTTCGCGACCCGTCGCGTGGAAGCTGGGGGAGTCGCCTATCGAATCACCTGGATCTACTCCGGCGATGAGGCTGGAGCTGTCATCCTCTGCCTGACCGTGGCAGACTCAACGATCCACAGGTCGCCGTAGGCCGGATGTCGGAAAGTCCCGGTGCCAGAACAGTAGGTGCGTCACGCCGCTGGGGCTTGGCACGGACTCGAGGTGGAACCGATCGAGCAGGTCCTCGGGGGAGGTCCAGAGTCGCTCTCCTCGGCCGAGCTCGACCGGAGCAACGGCGACGTGCATGGTGTCGACGAGGTCGGCCTCCAGGAACTGGCGAACGGTGGCGACGCCGCCCCCGAGCCGCACGTCCTTGCCGTCAGCGGCGTCCCTGGCCCTGCGCAACGCCTCTGCGGGTGTGGCATCGAGGAAGTGGAAC
>CAZYGP010000229.1:0-3478 GCA_964647265.1 uncultured Acidimicrobiaceae bacterium
CTTCGTGCTCTTGTGCTGAGGGATCGACTGCCAGCAACGGAGAGCAACGCGATTGAGGTCCGCTACAGCAAGCACCCCACCGCTTTGGTAATCGAAAAGGGAACAAGTCGACGTCCCGATCGTCTCATTCTCAGACAGACCGGGTTCGCCAGTGAGCAGGATGCTCAGGAGGCGGGTCGGGCAGCGAAGGCAGCACTTCGGGCCACAGGCGTGGCGACTGACGTATCAATGGATCTGGGGCCTGATCTGGCTTCAACCGGTATCGGTCGGATCGTCAAGGAGACGATCCGAGAGGAATTCGATGTTGAGCTCAGAGGAGACGTGCACGGGGTCGACGTCTTCGACGAAGAGGCTCCGGAAGTCAGATACATGCGGATCGAAGCCGAGGGGTCGGTCAGCGCGAACCTTGACGACTTCGTGGACACGCTCGGCAGATTCTTGGAGAGCACGTCGGATACCGATTCGGACGAACGGGTGCAACTCGCCTCTGAGGTCTACATGGCCGCTGCGTTCGAGTCCTCGGATCGGGCGCGATTCGTGACCTACATAACTGTTCTTGAGATCCTTGCGGACCGCGAGCGCAGAACCCAACCCGCGCTCGACGTGCTTCAGACTGCAGCCGATCAGCTTGACACCTGCGAGGACCTCGATCCGAGTGCAATACAGTCGTTGCGTTCTGGATTGCACGAGCTTCAGTTGGAGTCGATCGGCGGCAGTATTCGATCGCTAGCCGAATCGATTGACACGTCAAAGCTGGACTTGGGCGATCGCCCCATTCGGCGATTTATCAACGATTGTTACGCAGCCAGGTCGAACCTTGTGCACGACGGTCAACCTGGTACTGGCTTCGAACTACGCGCAGACACGCCGCGGCTAGGTCGAGTCGCCCGGGAGGCGCTCCTCTCCAGGCTGGTGTCTGACTGACGGCACCCAACACAGTCACCTTCTCTGAGTCACGCTTGGCGACCAGCGCAGATCAACTGATTCGGGATGAAACCGCACGTATCTGATGCCGCCCGCTGTCGGCGCGTCTTGCGCTGCGGAGTGAGATCGCTGGGGAGGCCCACGATTCGGATCCTCCGGGGCACCCGTGGATGTGTGATCGGTTGATGGAACAGCACCGACTGCTGTTTGCCGGTCATGTTGTGTTGATTCCCAAGGAAAGTCGCTTGCGGATTGTCGTCGATGGATGGGAGTCTTGTCGGATGTCCGTTGATGGAGTCTTCGACGATCGGATCGCTCGAATGTATGACGAGGACAGCGCCGACATGTTCGCGCCTGAGGTCCTTGAGCCCACCGTTCGTTTCCTCGCCGAGCTTGCCGCTGGTCGGCGTGTCTTGGAGTTCGCGATTGGCACAGGTCGTGTCGCGCTGCCGTTGAGCGCCCGAGGCGTTGATGTTTCGGGTATCGACCTGTCAGAGGCGATGGCGGCTGAGATGATGGCCAAGCCCGGCGCTGCGCGTATTCCGGTCGCGATCGGCGACATGGCGAACACGCGAGTGGACGGCACGTTCGGTCTCGTCTATCTCGTGTACAACACGATCACGAATCTGCTCACCCAAGACGAGCAAGTCGCTTGTTTCTGCAACGCTGCTGCTCATCTCGACGTCGGTGGCCACTTTGTTGTAGAGGTTTTTGTTCCTGCCTTGCGCCGTCTCCCGCCCGGGGAGAGCCTGATTGCGTTCGACGTCTCTCATGGCCACGTGGGAGTCGACGAGTACGACATCGTCAACCAGAGATTGACCTCCCATCACTATTGGATCGCCGACGGTAGGGCCGACACCTTCGACTCCCCGCACCGGTATGCATGGCCAGCCGAGTATGACCTCATGGCGCGAATCGCAGGTCTCACACTCCGCGAGCGGTGGAGTGACTGGCAACGCACGCCCTTCACCGCCGACAGCACGTCACACGTGTCGGTGTGGGAGAAGGCCAGCCTTTGAATCCGGGTCTCGGTAGCGTCGAGACCCCATGCCGACGGGACCACCCGTCTGGAACGTCACGGCGCTGATTGAGTCCTCCGCCCGGCTCAGATCGCCAGTTCTGGGTGGATGATGAGCACTTCGGTGAGGTGCGCTCTATCGGCACCTCGTATGCCGCCCGATTCGGTCCTATGTTTGGTCGTCCCAATGGATCTGAAACCGAGACTCGTCATCGTCTGCGGGTTACCTGGAGCAGGTAAGACCACGCATGGCAAGGTTCTTGCCGAGGAACTTGGTGCCATCCGATTGTCGCCAGACGAGTGGATGGAGTCGCTGAGGATGAGCCTCTGGGATGAGATCGCGAGAGGACGGATCGAAGAGCTGCAATGGGATCTCGCAAAGGATCTGCTCGGACTCGGCCACAACGTCATCATCGAATGGGGGACGTGGGGAAGAGCCGAGCGGGACGCACTTCGAGTACAAGCTCGCGCTCTTGGAGCCTGGGTTGAACTGCACTATCTCAACGAGCCGATCGACGAACTCTGGGACCGGATCCAGAGCCGCGGTGCCGAGTCACCCGCGATCCAGCGAGGCGACCTGGAGAGTTGGGTCGAGGCATTCGAAGCACCAGATGATGAGGAGATGGCGCTCTACGACAGGGCTCATCGGAGTTCCGGCTAGCGCCGATCAGCAGTTCTGTGCCAGTAACGCCCGGTTTGGGGAGCCGCAGCGACCGGTACCACTTGTGCTGGGACGGCTCCCGTCTGGTTCGCCCTCTAGTTACTGGTCGATTGGTCCGCCGACGGGCGCCTGGGACTCTATCGATCCGAGCGCCCTGGTGAGACGGTGGTGGAAGTCGGGGGGATAGGAGTGGCCGACACCCTCGAGGAGCTCAACCGTAAGGGGCCAGTCGACTCCCCGTATGATCTCGCTCAGCTTCTCGACTTCTTCGGCGATGCGAGGGCGTTCCTCTGTGCCGAGGAAGATCACCGAGGCAACCGGTCCACCACTTGCTGGGGCTTCGGGCATCCCCCAGTGGAAGGTGGGGCAAACGAGGATCAGTCCTGCGGCAGGTACGCCTGCTCCGCATGCGAGGTGGGCGGCCAATCCAGCCCCCTGGGAGAAGCCCCCGATCACTAGGTCACCCTCGGACAGGTGGCCTGCCTCCTCGAGTTGAGTCATGACGTCGGCTTTGGCAAGCTCAAGATCGTGCCATCCATAACGTCCCGCCGCCGAGAGACGCTGGGTGGATTGGGGTGCGACGATAGTCCAGCCCGCTTCTGTGGCAGCTGTCCAGTGCTCGGTCTCCAACTCGGGTCTGGACCCCGCCGCGTGGAGGACTACCAGGACCAGTCTGTCGTCGCTTCCCGTCGCGGCCGGGGGAACCACCACGGGATCCGCATCGGGAGGCGGCGTCTTGGCCTCTCGGTCCCGGCAGCGTTCGAGCAGGGTCTCCCATTCCGGGAGCTCGCGGAGCGGATCAAGGTCGGAGTCCCTGAGCATCGTCCCTGACCACCAGTGCCCCTTGTCGAGTGCTTCGGCGAAGGTGGCTACCG
>CAZYGP010000230.1:0-2933 GCA_964647265.1 uncultured Acidimicrobiaceae bacterium
CGGCCGTCGCTCGACTCCGGGAGTCACCACCGGTCCGCTCCACGAGAAGTGCATGGCATCCTTCACATCGACCCAGTTCCCACCCCAGCAGAAGCCGGCGTCGGTGAAGGATCGAACAAGCCACTCCGGGTAGTCAGTTCGCAGCACGTTGTCGCGGCTGTAAGGGTTCTGGCTGGGGTTGAAATCGAAGGCCGTCCCGAACGCGTGCTCGGAGGGCTGGACCGTGCCCCCAACCGTGCGCCACACCCACGAACCTGCGGAATAGATGTAGTACGACTTTCCCTGTGCCTGGTGTGCGGCGAGTGCCTGGCCTGCTCGCTCGAGGGCGGGCAGCATTCGCTCGTGGGCCCGAATGAGGCGACTCGAGCCAGGGAGACGCCAATCGCGAATCGACTGCTGAACCTGGTAGTACGTCCGTCCGAACATGGATCCCCACGGCCCACGGATCTGTGTGGAGATTGGCATCGAACCCGTCACACCGACGAACGGTCGCATCGTGCCCCGCACGTGCGGTTCGCACCCGTGTGACTCGGAGAAGTTGACGATGTTCTCACCCGCATCGTTCGCCGAGGCGGGCGAAGGCGACATGAGGAGAACCGCGACGAGCGCGGTGAACACCCACAGTGTTGGTTTCCTGACCATCAGTCGGGCAGGTTACGTACCGAGGCCATTGGATTCGTGCCTTTCAGCGCGCTCCGAAACCCGATAGGACCGTCCACACGCTCTTGCCGATGATCTGGAGGTCGAGCCAGAACGACGAGTGCTTGATGTAGAACAGGTCGTAAGTGAGCTTCTCTACTGTCTCGGCTTGATCATCGGCATACCCGTAGTTCACTTGAGCCCATCCCGTGACCCCTGGGCGAACCAGGTGACGGGACTCGTAGAAGGGGATCTCCCGCGCGTACTCGGCGACGAACATGGGGCGCTCGGGACGTGGGCCGATGAGGCTCAGCTCACCCTTGAGGACGCCCCAGAGCTGGGGGAATTCATCGAGGCGGCTCTTGCGCAGGAAACGTCCCGTCCTCGTTATGCGCGGATCGGACTCGATCGCGAACGCGGGACCTTCGCTCTCGGCGTCGTCGATCATCGTCCGGAACTTCGTCAACGTGAACGTCTTCCCGTCCCTCCCGACGCGTTCCTGTCGATACAACACGGGTCCGGGGGAGTCGAGTTTGACCGCGACGGCCACGATGCCCGCTACGGCGAGCCAGAGCGGGGCCGTGAGTACGACGAGGATCACGTCGAGCACGCGCTTGACTGGCGCGTACGAGGACCGCGATACGGGTTGGGAGAGCTCCCAGCCCTCGGCGAGATGCACCATCGGGATCCGCCCGGTGTGCTCCTCGTAGACGGTCGAGAAGGCGCGGATCGTCGTCCCGGCGATCGATGCGGACGACACGTACTGAGCCATCGACTCGGACAGCACGGCGCGGAGGTCGACGGCGAGGGTGACGCCCTCATCGACCGGCTCCCTCGGCGACTCCTCGGAAGGGTCCAGGACCGACACGACCTTGACGTGCGGAGCATCGAGGAGGTCCTCGACAAGAGCCTTCTCACCGGTCACAAGCGACACCGGCTCCTGCCATGGCCTCGCTCGGCGGATCGACCGATGGAGGAGCGAGAGGACGAGCCAGATGAGGCCGAACCACACGAGGTAGGACCTGGAGAAGTACGTCCTCGACAGCACGATTCCCATGGCGGTGAACACGACGGTGAAGGTGACGAAGAAGACTGCCCTGCCATACAGCGGCCTCGGTGCCGTCGTGCGCCACGCCTTGAATGACACGGTCAGCCCAATGGCGGCACCGGTCACCAGCAGACCGATCTTCGGCCAGATCGAGTCGCCCTCGGCGAGGGTGACAGTCCAGAACCACGGCGTGTCGAATACGATCCACGACGCGCTGAGCAGAGCGACGACGAATGCCGCAATGTCGGTGAGGAAGACGGATCGGACGAATCTTCGCCTCATGCGTGCATAGGCTACCCATTGAACGATGTCGGGAGCACCGGAAAGAGCATGGCGTCCGTCTTCACGAGGATCATCAATGGGGACCTTCCCGGGAGGTTTGTCCATCGCGACGATCGGTGCGTTGCATTCCTCACCATCGAGCCGCTCTCACCGGGTCACACGCTCGTCGTGCCGATCGAGGAGGTCGACCATTGGATCGACCTCGATCCCGACCTCGCCGCACATCTGATGGTCGTGGCGCAACGGATCGGCCGCGCCATCGACGCTGCGTTCGACCCTGCCAGGGTGGCGGTGCTCATCATCGGTGACGAGGTACCCCACGTCCACATCCATGTGGTCCCCATCAGGGGCATCGCGGACCTCGACTTCGCGAAGGTGGACCGGAACCCTGACCCCTCGTCCCTCGACGACGCACGGGACAGGATCACAACCGCCCTCCACGGCTAGAGTCCCACCATGCCGTCAGCCACGTTCAGCCACACGGTGCCCGTCGACGCCTCACCCGCGAAAGCTTGGGCGGTCCTCCAGAACCCCGACACCTGGTCGCGGATCGGTCCGGTATCGGATGTCACGAACCCGACGTTCCTCGAGGATGGCACCCTGTCCGGGTTCGACTGGGTCGCCAACGTCGGCGGGAAGAAGTACGACGGCTCCGCCGTCGGCGGTGCCTACACGATCGACAAGCGCTTCACGATGACCCTCGACACATCCGAAATCGCAGGGGACGTCGTCGCCACGATCGCAGCGGACAACCCCTCGACGGCGGTCACGGTCGAGATCACCTTCCGAACCAAGGGCATGCTTTCTGCGATGTTCTTTCCCGCCATCAAGCAAGCACTGGCATCCGGATTCCCCCAACAGGTCGAGGACCTCGCCGCTGCGATCTGAGACCCCGGCCCTCACCACCGCTACGCGACCACACACAACTCACAGTTGCTGGATCGTTTTGCTATGCGCTGAGGTA
>CAZYGP010000230.1:2943-3465 GCA_964647265.1 uncultured Acidimicrobiaceae bacterium
CCGTCGTCTCGCGTCGCTTCGGGGCTGTGAGGGACAGGCAAGCATGCTGCAGCACCGCTGAACAGCAGGGCGATCGGAAGGATGTAGTAGTTCGGGAACGCTTGCTTCGAGAACACCATGAGCGTCAGCATGAGCGCCGCTGAAGAGATCGCGAACCCGTGCGGTCCAATCGGCGAGCGCCGAAGAACTACGAAGACCACGCCGATCACGGCAGCAGCCTGCCCCGCCAGGACGAAATCTGGGGGTAGTGAGCCGAAGGTCCTGGCGACAGCAGCGGGGAGGGCGAGGGAGTCGATGCGAAACGGCTGTACGAACTGCACTCGCACAACTGAGTGCAGGAAGTCCGTAGGACTCCACATGAGGAACGGGAGGGTCGTGATGATCACCAACGCCATCGCAGGCCACATCTCGCGAACCAATTTCCGCAAGGACCACGGCCGTTCGATCAGGAGGACGGATGCGGGAAGCAGCAGGACGGCATACTGCTTCAGACTCACGGCCAAGCCCACGAGATAGGGAGCA
>CAZYGP010000231.1:0-3453 GCA_964647265.1 uncultured Acidimicrobiaceae bacterium
CTGCTCCACCGACGGCGTCGCGGTGACCACGAGGGCGCGTGTCTGGACGTCGAAGAGGCCGGTGGAGTCGGTGACGCGGACGCCGAAGATGTGGGTGCCGACGTCGCTGCCACTCGGTGTCCACGTCACGGTCCCCGTTCCGTCCACGGACATCGCGGATGGCGATCCTGGCTCGAGTGAGAAGGTGAGGACGTCGTCGGTGTCGGGGTCGATCGCCTCGGCCCAGAAGCTCCAGTGCGCGCCGACGAACGTGTTGCGCCGGGGCTCTCGGATGATACGCGGGGCGTCGGGAACGCCGTCCACGACGATGGTGACCGTCGCCGTCTCCGAGAAGTACGTGCCATCGGTGATGCGGTAGGTCATCGTGTCCGAACCCGTGAAGTCGACATTCGGGGTGTAGACCAGCGAGCCGTCCGCCTGGAGCGAAACCGTTCCGCTCGTCGTGCCGCTCACGAGCTCCGCGGTGATGGCGTCGCCATTGGGATCGAAGTCGTTCGACATGACTCCGGGGGCCGGGAGCACCAGCGCGTGATCCTCGCTCACGATTCGCCGATCCGAGAACGCGATGGGCGCATCGCTCGCGTAGGGGCTGCGGCCGTCTTCGAAGACGACGATCGCGTGGAACCTGACGAGGATGTCGCGGGCGAAGATCGCACCGCGGTACTGCATCTCGGCCCCCAGGTACGCGGTACCGTACGGCGCGGTCAGGATGGCGCGGACGTTCGTCCGATCCTCGAACGTGACGGGCCGGACGGGAGCGCTCGGTTCGTTCGGGAAGTTCGAACCGAGCACATGGAGCCGTAGGTCTTTCGCGGTGAGACCGGTCGTGCCTGTGAGGACGGAGTCCGCCCCCAGCGTGAGCTCGTCGGTGATCTGGATGTCGACCGGCCCGAGCGCGATAATCGCCGCCTGAGTGCTCGTGAGGACGCGCTCGAAGACGTGAAGGCCCGTCTCCAGATGGAGGGTGCCTCCAGAGTCGATGGTGATGCGCTCGAAGCTCTGCGTGCTGGTCACGGTGACCGTTTCGCCGGCGGCGACCGTGAGCCAGTTCCCGCTGGCGACCGCGCTTGCCACGCCAGGAAACGGCGGCGGCGGCTCCATCGGATGGGCCGGGCCGCCTCGAACGAGGCCGTTCACGAAGGTGCCGTCGGTCGTCGCGATTCGATCGAAGTCGAAATCGTCGACGAGCATGCTCCCGCCTTCGAACAGCGCGGTCGCGGCGGTGACATCACCACCCACGCGCGCCCAGGCGCCGAGCGAGAAACGAGCGCCGTCCGCGAGGGTCCCGGGGGCCCAGTAAGGCGTGCCGGCCGTCGCCTCGACGGCGATGTTCCCGCCATTCACGTCCGCTGAGGATTCGATGCGGATCGAGTTCTCGCCGTAGAGGACGAGCTCGTCGACCGTCATCAGCGACGAGGCGCTCGAGTCGACGGACGATTCAGGGGCCCCGGAGCAAGCGCCGAGGAGCACGAGGAGGGGAGCGAAAGGGGCGTAGGAGCTACTGTTGTTCATTGCGCACCTCACGGACAGCTCGGCGCGTTGCCGTTGATGATTGCGGACGGATCGAGCACACACGCCGCCGCGGAAGTCGCGCCCGCGTTGTCGAGAGTGGCGGTCGGCCCCAAAGTGAGTGTTCCGTCTACGGTCAGCGAATTGGATGATGGGACGGCCACCATCCCGTCGATGTCGAGCGCGCCAGCGACCAGGATGTCAGATGCGAGAGTGATACCGGCAAGCTCATCGACAACGAGGTTCGCGAAACGCGCTGAAGCGTGGGTCAGCGCAAGGGTGTGGAGTGTTCCCGTGAGAACGACTTGATGCGTTCCGCTGGGTGTGAAGGGCGAGCCGATGCAGGAACCGACAATGAAATTACCACCGACGGTAATCGTTCCCGCGGTCAGAGAGGTGGACGCGCCGTAGCACGGGAGGCCGACGTCGCTAGAAATGTCAAAGTCAGCTGAGACGCTCAGCTCCGAGGACGAGCTCGCCATGACAAGGCTGCCGCGGTTCGTGAAGTTACCTCCGACGGACAGGGACCTGTCGAGGATGACGCTGCCGCCAAAGGGCACCAATACGTTGCCCTCAACGTCGAGTTCGTCTCCGGGCGTCGTCAACAGGACGCTCCCTTCGTTCAGAAGGTCAACACCGACTTCAAGGGTGTGCCCACTCAAGTCGATCGATCCCGAATCGGCAATCGTCAGGACGCTGCTGACAGTTCGATCGCCGTCCAATACAACGGGCGTCTCCACTGTGAGATTCACATACGGCGCACTCGGCACTGACGCCACGCCAGGAGCGAGTACGACGTGGCTGACGACGAACTGGCCACCGACGGAGGTGGGCCCCACCAATCGCAGGTAGGCCGCCTCTAGGCGGCTGTCAGCGGAAGTCGCGATGCTCTCTACGTCGATAAGGCCGGCGGCTGTAAGCGTCGAGCCCGAGACCATGGAAAGATGCCCGCCGAGGTAGATGTCTTGTGGCGAAAAAGTCTGCGACGCCGCCACAATCGACAAGTTCCCAATCCGGTTGCCGGTACTCGAACTGTTGCTCAAGGTGAGTGTGTGCTCACTAGTGCCTTGAATGGCGAGAGTGTGAGCACCCGTGGACGGAAATGCCAAACCCCCACTGCAGGCTCCGATCGACAGATTGCCTCCGACTCGGAGCGTGCCAGCGGTCAGATTGGCGCCTCCCGCGAAGCACGGGGTCGATGTGAAGTAGCTGCCGGCCACGTTCAACTCCGCGTCTGAGTGCATCATTACGAGACTCCCTCTGTTTTCGACGAAGCCATCAACGTCGCACGAGTAGGCGGAGAGGTCGAAGGTGGTGTGACTATTCACGACGAGGTTGCCGTCAACATCGATTGATCGATCGAGGACAACATCTGAAGCGATTGTTAGGTTGGTAAAGGCAATCTCGCCTGGAACGGTACCACCGCCAGCGATCACCAGCGTGTCGGTCTCCCTTGCGTCCGGTGGGGCGGTTCCTGCGGTAAATAATCCACCAACACGAAGAGTGCCCGCATCGACGGCGGTATCGGCTCCGAGCGTGCTCGTGCCCTGAATCTCGACGGTCGCCGACTGAGCCATCAATACGGAACCATCACTCATGATCAGGTCCTGGGTTGTGAGGGAGTCGATCACCGACAAGGTGACGCCACTGTCCATTCGAAGCTCACCGCGCACGACGAGAGGTCCATATACGGTGGCGCCCGAGGAGTTTCGAATCCAGAGATTCTGGAATCGACGGATAGCAGGGGAGTGGATCGAAACCGACTGTGGGCTCGCTCCGTCAAGGACTACCCAGTGGGATCCCGAGGCGTCGAAGGGTGTACCGCCACAAGGCCCCGCGTCAAAATCGCCCGCAACCCGCATCGTTCCTGCGTTGAGTAGAGAGCTAGCTGAACAGCCCCCACCGAGGCTCACAATCGTGAAGCCGCCCTCGACCTCCACGCCC
>CAZYGP010000232.1:0-3440 GCA_964647265.1 uncultured Acidimicrobiaceae bacterium
GGTCGTATTCGGCAGGGAGTTCGTAGTTCTGGCCGCCGATGTTGCCCTTGATCTTCCCGAGGTCGAGGTAGGCGCCGGGATCGCCGCCATCGTAATCGTCGGCTTCGAGCAGCCACACGAAGAGGTCGGGCCCGTTCTGGATGTCCGTGTCGTCCTCGAATCGGAGGACGAACTCCCCATCGAGTTCGTAGACACCCGTCGTTCCCTCTGCTGTGTGGCCGATGCCGAAGAAGGTGCCCTCGTTGATCACCGTGGGGCCCGATGGGACGGTCGTGGTTTCGGGAACGCCCGTCGTCGTTGTCGACTCAGGGGATTGGTCGGTGGTGGACGGCACCGTGGTGCTTGTCGTGACCATGGTGGAATCGGATGCGGTCGCGGTGAATGCCTCGTCCAGTGACTCGTCGACGACATCGTCGACGAACAGTTTGTCGGGTCGGAATGCGAGGAACGCCAGGACGAGGGCGGCGAGGCCGACCCCGCCGATGAGCCACTTGTATCTCCTCAGGAACCCCATCGTCGATCACTCCCTTGCTGCGTGAGACGGCCTGTCCGCCGCATCTGAACTGCCGTCCGATTCAACAGAAGGGATAGTGGCGCACATCCCGTTCGGCAGGTCGGTTCCGCGATTGTTCACAATCGATCTGCCCAACACATCGGGCAGACCGCCGAGGCCGCGCCGTGCGATCTCGATGGGAAACGTGTCACACCCAGCCCATAGGATCGAGCCATGTCCGATTCATCCATCGACATCTCATTCATCGGCTTCGATCCCGTCGAAGAACTTGCACACAACGATGCAGACTGCGACCGCCTCTACGCAGGGGATGATCAGCTTGGCTCGACGGTTCCGACGGGTCTCGATGAGATGGAGCCCGGGATCCTGCTGGCTGCCATGCTCTCCTCGATCGACGTGCATGGGCTCTCGGGCCATGATCGTGTGATCGTGCTGCGTGCCCATCAACGGATGGCCTCGCACCACAACGCAAAGCTGTACGAGGCCATGGGAGCCATCACCGATACCTATGTCGCCGAGTCCGGGGTCGCCGAGTCCGAGTCACCCGGCGAGTACGCGGCGGTGTGCGAGGACGCGGCAGCTGAGATTCGTGTGGCGCTTCGATGGACCAGGCGGGCGGCAGACTCAGAGCTGTCGTTTGCCCTCGATCTCCGCGGGAGGCTCCCGATCGTGTTCGAGCGGCTCCGATCAGGCGCAATCGATGTCCGTCGTGCCCGGACCTTCGACCACCACACATGCGATCTCGCCGTCGCGACGGCGAGGGCCATGGTCGAGACGCTCATCGATGAAGCGCCGGAACTCACTCCGGGCGAGCTCGCCGCCAAGCTCAGACGTCTGAGGATCGAGGTCGATCCCGATGAGGCGAAGGGGCGTCACGACCGCGCAGTCGAGGATCGAACGGTCGTCCTGGAGGCGACACCTGACGGAACTGCCAACATCCATGCGCTCGGCCTCCGTTCCGATCACGCGATCGAGTTGATGAACTACCTCCACCGGACCGCCCTCGATCTCAAGGGCTGCGGTGACGTCAGGACGATGGACCAGCTCCGCGCCGACGTCCTCGTCGACCTTCCGGCGATCGCGAGCATGGACAGTGCCGCCTCGGCAAGGAGTGTCATCAACCTGCATGTCGATCTCGAGACGCTCGCCGAGCTCCGGGAATCGTCCGGCGACCTTGCTGGATTCGGTCCCGTGATCGCCGACATCGCGAGGCAGGTCACCGAGCGCCACGGTGACGCCATCTGGGAGTACACGATCGAGGATCGCCACTCGGGCATGCCGATCGACACGGGGACCACCCGCCGGCGCCCGAGCGCATCCCAGGCCCGGATGGTCCGCTCGCGGGACCGAAGGTGCGTCTTCCCGGGGTGTCGGATGCCTGCAAGCGAGTCCGACATCGACCACACGATCCCGTGGGCTCGGTCGGGGCGCACGACGACGAGAGACCTCGCACCGCTCTGCCGCCGGGACCACTGCATCCGCCATCGCGCGGACTGGAAGTACACAGGCGACCCGGATGGCGACTACCGCTGGGTCAGCCCCTTCGGCCACGTCTACACGACCACCGGCCGCTCGCCGTAGCCGACGCACACGACTCGCCCGGGGGCTCTGGTCGTCTGTTCGGCTGTTGCGACTTCAACGATGCTTCATGCTCGATCGGATGAGGACGAAACCTCCGATGACGGTGACGACCCCCGCCCACAGCCAGAGGCGGTTGCCTGTCATGAAGCTCTGCGGTGCGTACGTGGAGTCGAGGCCCTGAAGGATCCACACGGATCCGACCAGCATCAGCAGAACACCCGCGATGAGTCCGAACACCTTCATCGTGCAAGGGTAGACCTTCGAGTGGTGCCCGGTGGACCACGAAACCCTCGCCGGGCGGCGAGGGTTTCGTTTGGTCGGGCTGGCCGGATTTGAACCGGCGACCCCCGGTCCCCCAGACCGGTGCGCTGCCAGACTGCGCCACAGCCCGCCGGTCGGCAGGTTACCGGCCGGGTTCCGACTACCCACCGGTCGCGGGGTTTCACTTGAAGAGCTCGATCCCGAGTTCGACGAAGCGAAAGATCAGGTACAGGGCGCCTGCAGCGACCAGCAGCAGGAAGCTCCATGGCCACCCGGGATCGATGTCATCGTCCGAAGGGGCATCCCCCCGATCCGGATTCGCCGAGGACGCCCGATCGTCGTCGGGCTCGTCGCGCGGGCCATCCGGGTCGGTCATACGGGGGGAACGCCGTGGCGGCGGTCCGAGAACCGCCTGTCCTTCCCGACGGATGCGGCGTATCGCCGGATCAGTTCTCTCCGGAGGTGCTCTGGTGCGATGACCGCGTCGATGACACCCTCTGCCGCGAGATGCATGAGGTCGACATCCTCTTCGTACTCGGCGCGCTTGTGGGCGACGAAGGCCTCCCGCTCCTCACCCTCGAGGGCCTCGATCGTGTTGAAGTAGACGGCGTTGACGGCAGCTTCGGGGCCCATGACGGCGATCTCTGCGGTCGGCAGCGCGATCGTGGCCTCCGGGCGGAATCCTGGCCCCGAGAACGCGTAGAGGCCCGCACCGTACGCCTTTCGAACGATGACCGAGATCCTCGGAACCGTGGCCTCGGCCATCGCGGTGAGCATCTTTGCACCGTGCCTGATGATCCCCTGTGCCTCCACCTGGCTCCCGATCATGAACCCGGGTACGTCGGCGAGGAACAACAACGAGATGTTGAAGGCATCGCATAGCCACATGAAGCGCGCCGCCTTGTCGGCGGAGTCGACGAACAGGACACCCCCAAGGTGGGCTGGTTGGGAGGCGACGATCCCGATCGGGTGCCCGTCGAGTCGGGCGAACCCGGTGATCAGCTCGCGGGCGTATCGGTCCTTGATCGCAAAGAAGCTGTCGCCATCGACGAGGCCACGAATGAAGTCGTGCATGTCGTAGACG
>CAZYGP010000233.1:0-3373 GCA_964647265.1 uncultured Acidimicrobiaceae bacterium
GGAGGAGGGACTCGCCGAGGAACTGCACCGAGATGTGGCGCTTCGTCGCGCCCAGTGCCCTGCGAAGGCCGATCTCACCCCTGCGTTCGAGCACCGAGATCACCATCACATTGGCGATCCCGACGCCTCCGACGAGTAACGCGACCGCACCGAGGCCGAGGAACAGGTTCGTCAACGCCGACTCTGCTGCCTCGCGGGCCTCCAGCGCATCCGATGGCCTGGTCACCTCGACCTGGTCGGGGTTCTGCGGATTCACCGTCGCCGCCATGACGTTGCGCACGTCGTCGACCGATGCCGGGTTCGTCCGCACATAGATCGTCGACGGCACGAGATCGTCCTGGAGGTACACCTCGGCCGCGGTCACCGACACGAGCGCAGCACGGTCGAGGTCGGGTGACAGCTCGAGACCGTCCAGGATCCCCACCACCGTGAACCATTCGTCGCCGAGCCACACCCTCGTGGGCACATCGAGCCCGGTGATGCCGAGGCGCTCCGCAGCCACCGATCCGAGCACCGTGACCGGGTAGTCAGGGTTGGCCTCGTCGAGGAACACCCCGTCCGCCATCGAGCCCTGGAGCGTGTCGAGCAGGTTGGCATCGGCAGCCAGCACGCTCAATCCACCGCTCTGGCCCGAGGGCACGAGGTCGTTCTTGTACACCCTGGCATCGGTGACCTCCGAGGTCGACGACACCTGCTGCACGGGACCGATCCTGCCGACCATCGCCACGGACTCCTCGGGCAGCGTCCCGGGACCGAGCCCGATTCCGGTGCCTGCCTGTACCTGGAGCATGTTCGTGCCGAGGCGGTCCAGTTGGGCGAGGAGGTCCGACTTGGAGCTCTCGGAGAGCCCGAGCACCGCCACCATGGCACCGATGCCGATCATGATGCCGAGCGCCGACAGGAGCGACCGAAGCCGACGGGTGCGGAGCCCGATCCCCGCCGCACGGATCGTGTCCGCGGGCGTCATGCGTGATGGCGCGACGGCATGGGGGGAGAGGGTGACGGCGGTCATCGGTGAGCCCGAGCGTCGGCTTCGATGCGGCCGTCGAGGAGCGACACCTGACGGGGGAACTGCGTGGAGATGTCCTTGTCGTGGGTGATGACCACGATCGTCGTCCCGTCTGCGTTGAGATCCTCCAGCAGGCGGACGATCGCGGCGCCGGTCTTCGAGTCGAGGTTGCCGGTCGGCTCGTCGGCGAGCACGATGCGGGGGTCCCCGACGAGGGCACGGGCGATTGCGACCCTCTGACGCTCACCACCCGACAGCTTGGTTGCGAGGTGGTCCGCCCGGTTGGCCAGCCCCACCTTGTCGAGTGCCTCGACGGCGAGCTCCCTCCTCCTGGCGAGCCCCGTGCCCGTGTAGAGCAGCCCGTCGGCGACGTTGTCACGGGCGGTCTCGCCGGCGAGCAGGAAGAACTGCTGGAACACGAATCCCAGGTGTCGGGACCTCAGCGCCGACAGGTCCTTGTCGGTCATCTTCGACACGTCGAACCCCGCGACGTGAACCTCGCCGGCCGAGGCACGGTCGAGGGTCCCCATGATGTGGAGCAGCGTCGACTTCCCGCTGCCCGACGGTCCGACGATCGACATCAGCTCCCCATCCGCGATCTGGAGGTCGATGTCGACGAGTGCCCTGACCGGCGGCGTCCCCTGGTACTCCTTGGTGACACCACGAAGCGTGACCGCGGTGCGGGCGGGCGCAAGTGGTTCAACGAGCGTCACGGGACGACGACCTCCATCCCCTCGGACAGGCCATCGGAGGCGACCTCGACGAACCCGTCCGCGAACAGGCCGGGGTCGACCGCGACGAGGTACGTGGAGCCATCCTCTGCGACGACCTCGACCGCATAGCCGCCCTCGGCGAGGGCGAGGAGCGCCGTGACGGGCACGGCGAGCACACCGTCGACCCTGTCCGAGATCACCTCGACGTCGACCGGTGCCTCATCGAGGCCCTGTGCGGCTTCGGGGTCGTCGAGGGTGACGGTCATCTCGAAGAAGGTCCCGCCCTGCTGGTTGGCGAGCACGACGCTGCCGATCTCGGTGACGACCGCAGACTCGCGACTGCCGTCCGGTAACTCCACCATGACGGCGTCACCGACCGCGACGAGGTCCTGGTCGTCGGTCGACAACTGCACCGTCACGAACGTCTCACTGACCGATGTGGTGAGGATCGGCGTGCCGTTGCCTACCACGTCACCCACCGCGACGAGGTGTTCACCGATGCGCAGCGGCGTCGGGGCGATGTACACGTCGCCGAGGTTGACGACACCGTCGGGGCTCGCCCCGATCGATGCCTGCCATCGGGCGACCGCCACCGTGGTCGCCGTGTCGTAATCACCGTCGGTGGCGAACCCCTCGACGTCGCCGAAGCCGAGGTCGACGAGGTTCTGCTGCAAGAGCGCGACGTCGTCGCCCTTCACGCCCGCCGTCAGGGTGCGGTAGGCGGGGAGGTCGCCGATGAGCAGCACGACCGGTTCCTGGTCGATCGTGATGAGGATGTCGCCGCGGTCAACGATCGACCCCTCGGCCGCGATCGACGTGACCGTGCCCGAGATCGGCGCAGAGGTTGCCACGATCGGCTGCCCAGCCTGCACCTGGTCACCGATGTCGACGAGCACCTCTGCGACGTACGAGGCGGCGGTAGGAGTGAAGATCACCGCACCGAGCTGCAGGGAACCCGTCTCCTCGGCACCGATCGCCTCCTGGAGCAGCTCGATGGCGTCGGCCGTTGCGCTGTCGAAGTCCTCATCGACGGTGATGGCGCCGTCAGGGTCATAGCCGAGGTCGACGAGGGCCTGCTCGAGCTGCTCGACGTCGGGGCCGCCGTCCATACGGCTGTTGAAGGCCCGGTACTGGGGAAGGTCGCCCTCGAGCACCACGATCGGGACGGTGTTGACCTCGTAGAGGACGTCGCCTGCCACCAGGATCTCGCCGGCCCCGACGACGTCGGTGACGAACCCTGGGGTGAGGCCCGTCACCTCGACGACGCCGTCGTCGGAGGACCGGAACGTGACGGTGTCGGCGGAACCGTACCCGAGTGTGCCGGAGAGCGAATCGGTGACGACGAGGTCCGTCCGCTGGACGGTCGCCGTGTTCAGCGGTGCGGTGGTCGCCGTGTCGTCGCCGTCGCCGTTGGCAACCACGGCAATGGTTACTGCGGCGGCGGCGACGATCAGGCCGATGCCGATGATCCACCACGCCGCCTTGGATCGGCGCCCGGTTTCGGAGGGGACCGGTGCCGGCTCGGCGGGGAGACTTTCGGGATCTGGTTTGCCGGGGGTTTCCATGGCCTCATTCTGCTCGATGTCGATGTGCGTCATGCGTCGGTACCTCGATTTGCCTCTTCACAGGACTCAGCCGTCACCGGGTGGCG
>CAZYGP010000234.1:0-3359 GCA_964647265.1 uncultured Acidimicrobiaceae bacterium
CGGCATGGCGCACGTCGGAATGATCTCGGGGATGTTCACGGCAGGCGCATCGGTGCTCCTACCGCCGGGGCTGGTCCAGAAGGCAGTCGGGCCGATCATCGCGATGGAGTTCCTCGTTCGGACCCTGATCGAAAGCCTCGGAACCATGATCGTCCCACTGACGGTGTTCCTCATGGCCGCAGGCTTCGTCATCTGGCGCGAGTCCCGAAGATCGGCTCCCATCGCCGGTTGACAGAGCCTTCGGCGGGGCCATCGCGCGCCGGCAGCTGCGCTCGTTGGGAGTTCCTTCTGCCCGCGGCACCCGCGCGATGAAGCCAACCGGCACCCACGGTGCGATAATCGGGCGATGACCAACAACCACCCAACCGCCATATGGCCGATACTCAGCTTCCGCAACCCTCGCGCTGAGATGATGTTCCTCCGCGACGCCTTCGGGCTGGAGGAAACCGCAGTCATCGCCCGGCATGATGACCCCTCGATCATCGAGCACGGCGAGATGCGTTGGCCGGGCGGGCCGGGCATCATGTTCGGCTCCGCAGGCAAGGACGACTCCCCGTTCGGAACTCGGATCCCTGGCAACGACGCGGTGTATGTCGTCTGCGACGATCCGGACGCCCTGTTCGCTCGGGCAACCGCCGCCGGTGCCGAGGTGGTGATGGAACTGCGAGACGAGGACTACGGATCGCGTGGCTTCACAGTCCGCGATCCCGAGGGAATCCTCTGGTCGTTCGGCACCTATCGGGGTGAATGAAGCTCCCATTGGTCTGGAAGGGTTCGGGTCGAGTCGGGACGGCGCTCGCCGCTGGTTGGTGGATTTCGATCTGCGATTCTGAGCGTTCCTCTCGAGATCGGATGTTCCTGCTCGTTCCGTGACGATCGGTGGCGCCAGACGGCACAATGATCCGAGCGATCGAGAGAGGATGGTCAGGAACTGATGGTCATGGAGTGGCTTCTGGATTCCGATCCGGCGATTCGTTGGCAGGTCCTGCGCGACCTGAAAGGCGAAACACCTGATGTCGTGGAATCTGAGCGTGCACGTGTCGCCACGGAGGGCTGGGGGTCGCAGCTCCTCGCGTTGCAGGACGCAGACGGGACATGGGATCGCGGAACCTATCGTCCTGGCTGGGTCGATGAATCCAAGCCGTTCTTCGACGCGTGGACGGCAACCCACTTCTCGCTCCAAGCCCTGCGGGACTTCGGTTTGGATCCTGATCGCCCGGAGGCACGTGAAGCGATCACGCTCGTTCGCAAGAACGTCCGATGGGACGCGAACGATGCCCCGTACTTCGACGGGGAGACGGAGCCGTGTATCAACGGCATGGCGCTTGCGATCGGTGCCTACTTCGGTGAGGCAGTCGACGGAATCGTCGGTCGCCTCTTGAGCGATCAGCTCGGCGACGGCGGATGGAACTGCTGGGTCGAGTACGGGGTTGAGGTGTCGTCGTTCCACACGACGATCTGTGTGCTCGAGGGGCTGCTGGCGTGGGAACGAGCCTGTGGATCATCAGAGGTCGTGGCGGCCGCTCGCTCGAGAGGCGAGGAGTACCTCCTCGAGCGTGGTCTCTTCCGTGCTCGTTCGACCAACAGGATCATCGATCCGAGGTTCACCATGTTCTCGTTCCCCACCCGCTGGTACTACGACGTGCTCTGGGGCCTCGACTACTTCAGGTCGACCGGTGCGGCCCTCGACCATCGGTGCGAGGAGGCCATCGACCTCGTCGAATCCAAGCGAGATGCCACCGGCCGATGGCCGCTTGAGAACACGCACCAGGGTCCAAGCCACTTCGAGATGGAAGGACCTGACGGCTTCCCCAGCCGCTGGAACACGCTGCGAGCAATGCGTGTCCTGGGGTGGGCACGTGATAGTTGACGCTCGATATCGAACCATGGTTCGGCGCGGGTCAGCGAATGACCTCGCCGAGGGCAGCGAATCGAAGCATGTGCGCCTGCCCAGCATGCAGTGCGTACTCGTCGATCATCTTGACGAGGGTTGCCAGGAGCGAACGGCCGTGGCCCAGACCCTCTGCCTCCAGCGAGGACATCGCAGCCACGGCTGCGTCGGCCTTCTCGACCTCCTCGAAGTACCAGCGTAGGTCCACTTCGACAGTCGCGGCCGAGCCGCCGGCGTAGTCATCATCACCGTATCGGAAGGCCTGTTCACCACCGCCCAGCCCCCACGACAGCCATACATGCTCCATCTCCGTCATATGCCGAACCAGGCCGAGCACCGAAAGCTCGACGGGAGGGATCGACCATGCCGCAAGCTGGTCGGGCTCGAGGTCACGAAGCTTGCGGAGAAACTCGTGGCGCTGATACCGAAGCCAAGCCTCGAGGAACTCCCTCGACTCCATGCCGGGATCCGGTTCGCGCCAAGCCGCGAAATCGACGCCATCCAACGCTTCGATCTCCACACGGCGACTCTACAACACAGTCGCGCCGATGACTCGTGGATCGGATGACGGTGCTCCGGCGGAATCCTCGCGGAACGCGGCGCGACTCTGATCGCGTTTCCCCAGGTCAGCGGCCTATCAGCGCGTCTACCCCCCGATGTAGCTCATCTCGATGCGGGGTGTGGGGAGGGGCACGGCTCCCCGAAGCTCCGAGTACCGATCTGCCCGCATGGACCACGTCCCGGTGATCAGATCGCGGAGGTCCTCATCCGTGGCACCCGAACGCAGCGGGCCCTTCACGTCGACGCCGTCGTGTGCGAAGAGGCACGTGTACATCGATCCCTCGGCCGAGAGGCGGAGGCGGGAGCAGTCCGCGCAGAACGGCTGGGACACCGAGGAGATGAAACCGATCGAGCCCGCCCCGTCGATGAACCGGTAGGACGACGCGACCTCGCTGGGGTGCGCTCGATCGACCGGCTCGAGGGGCCACCGGGAACCGATCACCTCGACGAGCTCGGCCGATGGCACGACCTCGGTGGCGTCCCACTGGTTCGTCGTGCCGACGTCCATGAACTCAATGAAGCGAATGGTGTGGGGAGTGTTGCGGAAGTGGGCCACGAGGGGAATGACCTGGTCCTCGTTCCATCCTCGTCGCACCACGGTGTTCACCTTGATGGGTCCGAGACCTGCGCGACTCGCAGCGTCGATCGCGTCGAGCACCACCTCGGGACCGACATCGGCGTCGGTCATTCGCCTGTTCACCGTGGGATCGATCGCGTCGAGGCTCACCGTGACCCTGTGCAGGCCCGCGTCGCGGAGGTCGACCACCTGTGCTGACAGGAGATGCCCGTTCGTCGTGAGCGCGATGTCCTCGATCCCCGGAATGGCTGACAGCTTCCCCACGAGCACGGGGAGCTCCCTGCGTAGGAGTGGCTCACCGCCCGTGAGCCGCACCTTCGTGACACCGAG
>CAZYGP010000235.1:0-3342 GCA_964647265.1 uncultured Acidimicrobiaceae bacterium
GGAGGGCCACTTCTCCACAGCGGCCGACCTCCTGACACTGATCATCGCGTCACGTGAGTATCCAGACATCGTTCGCCTCGGACGCATCAAGTCGGTCACCATGCCGCCAGACTCCACCGGCACCCCGAGGTCGTATAGCAACACGAACAGGCTCGTCGGGTCCTTTCCGGGGGCAATCGGCCTCAAGACCGGCGATACGCCGTGGGCGGACAAGGTCCTGTTGGGTGTGACCGAGCGCTCCGGACGTCCGATCTACTCGGTGGTCATGCACGCGGACGATCACTTCGCCGATACGCGTGAGCTCGTCGAATGGGCATACGGGACGAACACGATCGCCGACCGGTGGCTCCGACCTCTGTACAGCGAGGAGGGCGGGGGAGGGGAGCCCACGCCTGACCTCGACCTCACCGACAGCCACGAGCGACGGTTACGGGCCATGACGCGGCTCGCGGACGGTCGATGGAACACCTCGTCCCTGGAGGATCTCCCCAAGGCCGAGATGATCGCCCGCTGGATCCGCGATGCGATCCCCGGCATCGCAGGCGGCTGATGTGAAGCTGGGATTCACCCAGGCCATCGATGCGGAGACCATCCAGAGGCGCATCGCCGAGATGGGTGAGGAGATCACGAACGACCACGAAGGCGACGACGTCGTCGTCATCGGGATCCTCAAGGGCTCCCTGTTCTTCATGAAGGATCTCATGGACGCGCTCCCCCTCACCTACACGCCTGAGTTCCTGTCCCTCACACGCTTCGGCCACGACGGCAGAGTGTCGATCGCCATGGACGTCTCTGTTCCCCTCGAGGACAGGCATGTCCTTCTCGCCATGCACATGGTCGATACCGGCCTCACCCTGTCGACCGTCCGCAAGATGATCCAGGCCCGAGGCGTCGCAAGCGTCCGAACCGTCGCGCTCCTCGACAAGGTGCCGCGCCGGATCGTGGATGTCGACATCGAGTACCGGGGCTTCGAAGTAGGGGACGAGTACCTCGTCGGGTACGGGCTCGACCACAGGGGTCGATACCGAAACCTCGACTCCGTGTGGGCGGTCCTCGACATGGCCGAGTTCACTGAGAACCCCCAATCGCTCGAACCGATCGTGTTCGGTCGGGGATCCTCGGCCGGAAGCCGATGATAGGGTGAAGCCATGACCGACAGGATTCCGCTCGACCTCATCGGCATACGCGTCGAACTCCCGACCAACACGCCGATACTCCTGCTGAAGGAGCGCGACGGCCAGCGCTACCTGCCGATATGGATCAACACGCCAGAGGCGACGTCGATCGCTCTCGCGCGAGACGGAATGCAGCCCGAACGACCACTGACGCACGATCTGCTCGCCACCGTCGTATCAAGGCTGGGAGCGACGGTGAAAGACGTCGTCGTCACGGAGCTTCGCGGCGGGACCTTCTACGCCGACCTCACCCTCACCGTCGGCGGGGAGGATCGGGTGATCTCCTCGCGGCCCTCCGATGCCGTTGCACTGGCCGTACGGGTCGATGCACCGCTGTTCGCCGAACGATCCGTCCTCGACGAGGCCGGCGTCCAGATCTCCGATGAATCAGCAGAGGACGAGATCGAGCGGTTCCGGGAGTTTCTCGACGACATCGATCCGGAGGACTTCGCAGCCGGCAGGGATCAGTGATCGCCGCCGGAAGATCACCCAGACGACGATGACAGCCCTTTTCCGCTCGCCGTGGGAGCGTTGAAGGCGTCGAACGTTGACATGCGACCGCTCGGTGCGTAACTTGCATCGATGTAGTTCAACGGGCGGAATTACGAAGGCGTAACGGTCCGCGTGACCGGTCTGGGTGAGGAGACGCGAGGACATGACACGAACACACACCGATGCGACCCTTGGCTTCCGCTCGCCACAGGTTTGCGCGATCGTCGGCATCACATATCGACAACTCGATTATTGGGATCGAACGGGCCTCCTCGGTCCGTCCATGCAGACGGCGACGGGGTCAGGAACCCAGCGCCTCTACACGTTCCAGGACATCGTGACACTGCGTGTGATCAAGCGACTCAAGGATGCCGGGACGAGCCTGCACAAGATTCGCCAGGCCTTCGACCAGCTCGAGGAGGAAGTGGGTCCCGACTGGCGGGAGCAGGACATCACGCTGCTCTCGGACGGAACGACGATCTACGCGGCTCGCAGCCCCGAAGAGGTCGTCGATCTCCTGCGGAAGGGCCAGGGGGTGTTCGGGATCGCGGTGAGGCCGGTGCATGACGAGGTTCGCGGAGAGATCTTCAGGCTCTTCCCCGACCAGGCCGAAGCGGGGCCGGGCACTGGCACCCTCTCGGAGGCGACGGGAATCTGACGTACGACGACCTCTTCGGTTCGGCACCAGCCGCTACCACGGACTTCGCTCACAACAGCGAGCGCGAGTTCGCGAGACTCCTCGACTTCTATGGCATCGAGTGGTCCTACGAGCCTCGCGCCTTCGCCCTCGAGTGGGATGACGCAGGCGAGCCACTGAAGTACTTCCGCCCCGACTTCTACCTGCCAGAGGACGACGTCTACATCGAGATCACCACGATGAGCCAGAAGCTGGTCACGAAGAAGAACAAGAAGGTGAAACGTCTCCGCGAGCTGTATCCGGATGTTCGGTGCAAGGTCTTCTACCAGAGGGACTACCTGCACCTGCTCGTCAAATACGGTCTCGAGGAACCCGACTCGTCTGTGGAGTCCGCAGCACCGACTCGTATCCCCGGCCCGCCCGAGGTCATCGACCTCGGGATCGCTTCGGACGTAGGCTGAAGACAACAAGCGTTCCGCTCACAGCCGCGAGGTGGCACATGCCCCAGTCCCCGATCCATCCCAGCCACGAGGCGGCAGGAGCTCGCTTCACCGACTTCGGCGGATGGCAGATGCCCGTCCAGTACACCGGCGTCCTGGCCGAGCACGAGACGGTGCGGAGCGATGTCGGTGTCTTCGATGTGTCACACCTCGGCAGATTCGAGGTCACCGGTCCCGGTGCGGTCGATGTCGTGTCGGGTCAGCTGTGCAACGATGTCAGGCGTGTGGAACCGGGTCGCGCGCAATACACGATGGCTCTCAACGCCTCAGGCGGGGTGGAGGACGACATCATCGTCTGGTACCTGGCGGAGGATCGCCTGTGGGTGATGCCCAACGGGACGAACTCTGACGAGATCGTGGGGCGCTTCGCAGCGGCAGCGCCTCCGGACGTCACGATCGCCGACATCCGCATGACGACTGCGCTGTTCGCCGTACAGGGTCCCATGGCCATTCGTACCGGGGAAGACCTGTTGGGTTCGGCACCGGGCCGCTTCCGGGTCACGACGGGGTCGTTCGGTGGGCGCGACGTCACGATGGC
>CAZYGP010000236.1:0-207 GCA_964647265.1 uncultured Acidimicrobiaceae bacterium
GTTCGCCGGTTGCCGCGGCTTCACAGGGCCTGTCCCTCCACCGCTCGAGATGAGCGTTTCGTAACGGCAGAATACGCCGTTACGAGACGATCGCAACCCAGGTCGAGTCAGTCCTTGCGTCGCTTGGCGCGACGGCGCATCCACATCAGGCCCTGCCCGACGACGGCCCCGAGCGCAAAGACGATGATGAGGACCAGCCACAGCGGT
>CAZYGP010000236.1:217-3325 GCA_964647265.1 uncultured Acidimicrobiaceae bacterium
ATCGACTCGGCGTTCTGGGCTATGAAGATCGCGACGAGCACGATGATCACGCCGGAGATGATGAGGCCGGTTTGCGCCTTTGTCTGCTGTGCCTGCTCGACGCGGTCGTTGTCGCCCACGGTTCCTCCCTCGGGATGTCGGTACTCGATTGTACACCCGCCCCACACCGGCGCCGTGCACGGTCGGCCGCCGGGACGTCTCGTGGTATATTCACCACACCATGACTCAGCAATTGAGCGACAGGGACAGGGAGACCACCGAGGATCGGCTCACGCCGGTGGGTTGGGTGGTGCTCGCCCTGTGCGTCGTCGGCGTGGTCGTCACGACCTACCTCGCCCTGGACTACTCCGGAATCGCGCTCTTCGACGGGCACGCAGCGGACGTCATCGCGACCGCATGGAACCGGACCGCGACCATCGGCCTGATCGTCGCCCTCGTGGTCGCCGTGTTCGTCGCGACGTTCGTGTGGTTCCTCGCCAAGTCGACACTCGGCTCCGACCCCGACGACTGACCCGCTCCTCAACGGTCGGTTCGGTACCAGTACTCGATGTTCCAGGTGTGGGACGCGAACGACGGGTTGTATCGGTAACCCCCGATCTCGTCCCCCCACACGGCCCCGATGCTGGCGCGTGAGAACAGCGGCAGGATCACGGCCTGGTCGGCGAGGATCTCCTCCGCCTCCGCGACGAGCTCCCTGATCTCGGCGTCGTCGACCGTGGCGTTCATGGTTTCGACGATCTCCGCGAACCGTTCCGTGTGCTCGTCCCGGACCGACGAATCCCGGGTGCCCCACCGGTAGTAGTTGCTGCCGTCGGGTGGGGGAGACGATGGGTCGAACAACGAGTGGGCGGCTACGACCCCCGAGAACCCTGGTTCGCCGACCCATGCCCACTGCCCGAGATCCCACAGGCCATCATCGAGGACCTCACCGAAGAAGAGCTGGGAGTCGAGCAGATCGAGCGTGATCGGGATTCCCGCTTCGGCAAACATGTCGACGTACAGGTCGGCGAGCCGTGGCCGCATGTCGGCGTTGGACGTCGTCGAGAACACGACCGTGCACTCCCTGCCGGTCTCGGCCACGGCCTCGGCGTAGAGGTCGGCCGCAAGGGCAGGATCGTGGGGGTAGCGGTCCCAGGCATCTGACGACAGGGAAGGCGTGTACGCGTCGAGATAGGACGTCGAGGCCTCGACGAAGCCGCCGTAGATGTCCTCGACGGCGGCGTCACGGTCGATCGCGTGCATGACGGCCCGCCGGAGGGCGAGGTTCTCGTTGCACGAGTCAGGGGACCGCTCGAGCCTGCCGGGCCCGAACTGGAAGTTCACGTGCTCCCATACCGGACCGGACCGGACCTCGAGGACGGCGCCGTCAGCCTCGAGCGCAATGAGCGGCCCGATCGCGTTCTCGAGTGATGGGGGAGGTTGGATCACGTCCACTTCCCGTGCCCGGAACGCCCGGATGATCTCGTCGGTCTCGGGGATGAACCGGAACTCGACGGCATCGAGATAGGGGAGCCGGAGCCCCGTGTCGGTGTCGACCTTCCAATACCGCTCGTTGCGCACGGCGGTGATCGACGTGCCGGTTTCGATCGTGTCGATGATGAACGGCCCCCCGGAGGGCCAGAGCTCGTCGACCCAGTCGTCAGGAAGGGTCGTTCCCTCGATGGCGTGATGCGGCAGGATCCACTGGAACAGCGTTTCGTACCTGATCGTCGGTCGGCGGAGCGTCATCGTGAACGTCCTGTCAACCGGTTCCATCGCGATGATCGCGGCGTCCGTGTAGGGCGTCTCGAACTCGGTGGCCTCTTCCGCTGCGAGCGCCGCTGTGACGGTGAAGGCGAGGTCGTCACCCGAGATCGGAACACCGTCCGACCACACCGCCTCGTCCCGAATCACGTACGTCACGCTCATGGATCCGTCGTCAGCGACGACCACGCCACCGTTGGACACGGTCGGCAGCTCGACCACGACCTCCGGTACCCGTTCGAGGGTCTCGGCGTCGATGTCCCAGATCCCTGTCATCCACGCCTGGGCGAGGATGGTCGTGATGAAGTTGTCGCCGCCCGGAGCGAACGGGTTGAGCGTGGTGGGGTACTGATCGTTCGCCACCACCGCGACGCCTCCGTATCCGGGACCGGAGGGCTCCCTCAGCGTCGTCGTGGTCGATGTGGGTGGAGCGGGGGCCGTGGTGGAGCTCGTGGTCGTCAGTGTCGCAGGGGGAGGTGTGTCGTCGCCCGAGTCCGTGGTCGAACATGCGACCACCAGCAGCATCATGGCTGCTGCGACGGAGAGGAGTCTCCTCATGTTCCGAGCATACGGTGTCACCCGCGTGCGCGCTGGTACTTCCGATGCTGGAGGTCGAGGGTGTCGACGTCCTCGACGGTCACGTAGGCGCCCGGTGTATGGGCGGCCACGATGCGCATTGCGTCGGTGGCTCGCCTCCTCGGTACGACCGAGAAGAGGATCGTCACCGGGCCCCGCAGGCCCTCACCTGCGACCTCGGTCACCCCGAACCCTGCGTCTCGCAGTGCGGGTACCGGCGATGGATCGCCGGATTCGAGGAAGACCCTGACAACGGACTTTCCGACGCCGAGCTGGGACTCGAGCCACGACCCCACCCATGTCCCCGCCGCGAAACCGCCCGCATAGGCCACCGCTTTGATCGGCGTGTCCAATGACCCGAACACCGCCGCGGCGGCGATCAGCCACGTGAGGGATTCGACGAAACCGATACCGGTCGCAGCCCAACGCCGACCACGCATCAGCAGCATCACCCTCAGCACGCCCGCGGACACGTCGATGATGCGAAGCCCCATGATCAGGAGCACCACGCCAATGGTCGCCCAGATCCCGTCGGGGATCAACGCAACACCGATGAGAACGTTCATGTCACACCACACACTGTCGCAGCGTCGGTTCGGCCTGGCCACCGATGGGACGCCTGGTTGGAGGTCTCTACCGTGCACGCGTCGTCGACGGTGCACCTCGATGAATTGAACCGCGACGGCGGATTTGTCGTGTACTCAGTGCGGCGAGGAGAAGGTTCTCACCCCCGCTGTTCGCGTTTCTCCCCCGTTGGGGGAGATGCCCGGCAGGGCAGAGAGGGGATGA
>CAZYGP010000237.1:0-3323 GCA_964647265.1 uncultured Acidimicrobiaceae bacterium
CGGCGGCGCGAAGCTCCGATGTGGGGGACTCACGAAGGACGACTTCCCCACGGTCGACGAGGTGACGGAGTTCGTGTGGGCTGCGTCGTTCGCCGACGTCGCGTTCAAGGCCACGGCAGGCCTGCACCAACCGATCCGCCACCGCGATGCAGCCATCGGCGTCTGGCGGCACGGATTCGTCAACCTGCTGATCGGGTCGGTTGCCGCGGACGCGGGTCAGTCGAGGTCGGTCGTCAGGGAGATCGTCGCAGAATCCGATCCGACTGCATTCTCGATCACGCCGGTCGCTGCGAGCTGGAGAGATGTCGTCCTCCCTGGATCTGCGATCCGCAGGTCACGCCTGCGCGGCCTTGTCGCCTTCGGTTCCTGCGAAATCGACGAACCCAGGGAGGCGCTGGCGGGACTGTCGTTCCTCGGGGACGGCGGATGAGCGTCGAGCCTCACATCCGTTCCTGGGTTGACGTACCGGAGGGGTCTGACTTCCCGATCCAGAACCTCCCTTACGGAGTGTTCACAGACATGGCAGGGACACGGTGCGGCGTCGCGATCGGTGAGAGCATCTTCGACCTCGCCAGGGCGGAGGCTGCGGGCCTGTTCGCGAACAGCGGCCTCGAACCGGACACATTCCGTGCCGCGTCCCTCAACGGATTCCTCTCACATGGACGGGGTGTCTGGTCGACGGTGAGATCGCGCATCGTCGAGGTTCTCAACAAGGCCGACCTCGAGGGTCGGCGGTTCTGCGACAAGCACGACCTCCTCGTCACCGGTCCTGTCCAGCTCTCGCTGCCAGTCGTGATCGGTGACTACGTCGACTTCTACTCGAGCGAGCAGCACGCGACGAACGTGGGCAGGATGTTCCGCCCTGACGGTGAAGCACTCCTCGAGAACTGGAAGCACCTCCCGGTCGGCTACCACGGGCGGACAGGCACCGTCGTCGTCTCGGGCACGGACGTCCGCCGCCCGCACGGCCAGCGCAGGGGCGAGCACGGTCCGACATTCGGACCGTCCGAGAAGCTCGACTTCGAGCTCGAGATGGGATTCGTGACGGGACAAGGCCCCGAACTCGGAACATCCATCCCGATCGACGAGGCCGAACACCACATATTCGGGATGTGCATCGTGAACGACTGGTCAGCCAGGGACCTCCAGGCCTGGGAGTACGTTCCGCTCGGGCCATTCCTCGGCAAGTCGTTCGCAACGACGATCTCGCCATGGATCGTGCCGCTCGAAGCGCTCGAGCCCTTCAGGGTGGTCGCCAGGGCCCAGGATCCGGAGCCGCTCGACTACCTCCGCTCGGAGGCCTGTCGTGGCGTCGACATCGACCTCTCCGTCGAGCTCACGCCGGAGGGTGGGACGCCGACGACGGTGTGCACGACGTCGTTCCTCGACATGTACTGGACGATGGCCCAACAGCTCACCCACGCAACCGTCAACGGAGCCACGATCCGCGCTGGTGACCTCTTCGCATCGGGCACCGTTTCCGGACCGGACAGGGCAGGGTTCGGATCGCTCCTGGAGTCCTCGTGGAACGGGACCGATCCGCTCGTCCTCACCGACGGTTCCGAGCGGACATTCCTCGAGGATGGTGACACCGTCACGATGCAGGCCCGATGCTCGAACGCGGATGGCGTCCGCATCGGATTCGGCCCGTGCATCGGCACCGTCACCGCGTGACGAGATGGGTGTCGACGTGACACGAATCCGGATCGAGGGCGGCAGGGGATCCGACGGTGAGCCGATCAGCGTCGGAATGGTCGACGGCATCCAGACAGACGCTCGAAGCCTCGACGGCCACGTCTTCGATGCTTCCGGGCTGACCGTCGTCCCCGGCTTCGTCGACATCCAGATCAACGGCGCGTTCGGCTTCGACTTCACCGAGGATCCGTCATCCGTTTGGCAGGTCGGCGCGCTCCTCCCGCGCACGGGCGTGACCGCGTTCTTCCCCACGATCATCACCGCTCCGCACGACAGGGTCGAGGCCGCGATCGCGGCGATGGAGACGCGGCCGAAGGCATACGTCGGCGCCGAACCGATCGGGCTCCACATCGAGGGGCCACATCTCGCCCCGACCCGACGCGGGGCACACCCAGAGGACCTGCTCATCGAGCCGATCGACACCAGGCTGGAACCCCACCCAAGCATCGCCATCATCACGGTCGCCCCGGAGCTCCGCGGTGCCCTCGACATGATCCGACGATTCGCCGCTGCCGGCGCGATCGTGTCGATCGGTCACTCCGCTGCAACAGCGGACCAAGCCAGGGAAGCCCTCGACGCCGGAGCAACCCTGGGAACCCATCTCCTGAACGCGATGCCCCCGATCACCGCCCGCGACCCGGGCATCGCCGGTGTGCTCCTGACCGATCCCCGGGCGTTCTTCAGCATGATCGTCGACGGGCACCACCATGATCCCGCAACGATCGAACTCGCATGGAACGCAGCTTCCGACCGATTCGTCGTGATCACCGATGCAGTCGCCGCGGCGGGCATGCCAGACGGCGAGTACCAGATCGGCGGCGTTCCCGTCAGCCTCGCAGGCGGTACCGTGATGAAGGCGGACGGCACACTCGCAGGTGCAGCCACCACCATGGACCGCTCCGTAGACATCCTCGCAGGCATCGTGTCATCATCGCGGGCCGAGGTGCTCAGGGCCGCCACCGCCAATCCCGCCCGTGCCGTGCGCCGCCCTGACCTCGGTCGCCTCGCCGACGGCGGCCGGGCGGATGTATGCATGCTCGACGAATCGAAGGTCGTGTGCACCATCGTCGGTGGGCGGATCACCCACATCACGGACGCGGGCCGCTGCGATCCGGGGCTCCTGGCTGTCTGAGGTCGTCGCCGCCCGAGGTCCTCATCGTCTGGGGGCGTGTCCCTCCGACGACGTGTCTGGCATGACGGGGCGCACTACGCTTGCAGCGATGGCCACGCTCCGACTCTTCGCCAACCTCAGGGAATCCGCCGGCACGGACTCGGTGGTCATCGATGCGCCCACGGTCGGCGACCTCGTCGAGACCGCAGCCGAGCGGTTCGGCGAGCCGTTCCGGTCAGGCCTCCCGAGCGCAGGCACGTGGGTGAACGGTGAGGTAGCGGACCTCGCGACGCCCCTCTCGGCGAGCGACGAAGTCGCCCTCATCCCCCCGGTGAGCGGAGGAACCGCATCGATGACGACAACTATCGACGCGGCGCCCAACATCCTGTCCATCGCACTCGTCGTATCCCTGCTCGCCGTGGCCTGGGCGGCTGAGGAATGGTTCGTGATCGTCGCTGTTGGCGCTGTCCTCGCGTGGGTCTGGGACGTGTCGGAGACGGCACAAGCGACACGGGAC
>CAZYGP010000238.1:0-1353 GCA_964647265.1 uncultured Acidimicrobiaceae bacterium
GAACTGGGTCGATGTGAAGGATGCGATGCACTTCTCGTGGAGCGGACCGGTGGTGACTCCCGGAGTCGAGCGACGGCCGCCGTATGCCCCCGTGACCGGTGCGACCGGATTTCGCGGTACCGCGATCGCCCACACATCGTCCGTCGGTACCAAGGAGGGGTCGACGATCACCATCGCGGACATGACGGGTGAGGGCGCACCCGACGTTGTGCGTCTCGAGCCGAGCGGTCGCATGGAGGCTGCCGGCGCGGTCGGAAACTATCGAACCGTCGCCGTCCGTGCAACCACGGGTACCGGGGCAGCCGGCTCGCTCATCGGTGATTACGACCTCGACGGCCGCATGGATGCCTGGGTTCCCGACCGGAGCGGTCCGGACATCCGATTCGACGTGTGGACCTGGGCCAGCGACTACGAGTCGTCGATCTCGGTGACGACCAATGTCCCTTCCGCCACGACGACGCTCATGCTCGGTCACTTCGACAACGACTTCAGACCGGACATCTACGCCGTCAACGGATCGACGATCGACATCTATGCGTCGGTAACGGGGTACTCGTCGGTCTTTTCCCAGATTCCCCGTCCCGGAGGCTCCGGTGATAGCCTCGTCACGGGCGACCACGACGTCGACGGCAAGAGCGATGTGTACGCCGTCTCGAGCGGGAGTTCACCCAACGTACGTGTGTCCCTGGCGACTGGTGGTTCGGTGTCCCTGACCCCGAACGTCTCGATCCCGGCCGGCGCATCAGTCGGCATCGGCGACTACGACGGCGATGGCAGGGACGACCTCTTCGTCGTCAACGGCTCGTCGGTTGTGATCGCCCTGGGTGGTTGGTCGGCTGGTGCTCCCGACGCATGGTTCCAACGGGCGACCTCGCTACCCCTTGACGCCGGACCGGAGTGCACGGGTGCATCCTGTGACACCATCGGCTACGTCGATCTCGGCGGTGTGTGGACTCAGGCCGACCGCCCGAGGTCCGAGGCCGACCTCACGCAGTTCTTCTACGGCAACCCGAACGATGTTCCCTTCATGGGGGACTGGGACTGTGACGGAGTCGACACTCCGGGCCTGTATCGACGATCCGATGGATTCGTGTACATCAGGAACTCGAATACCGAGGGCACCGCTGATCTCGAGTTCTACTTCGGGAACCCTTCCGACGTTCCCCTGATCGGCGACTTCGACGGTGACGGATGCGACACCGTCAGCATCTTCCGACCGTCCGAGCAGCGGATCTACGTCATCAACGCCCTCGGCACGGGCAGTGAGGGTCTCGGTGAAGCCGACTACTTCTTCGACTTCGGCGATTACGGTGACATCCCGTTCGCTGGCGATTTCGACGGCGACGGCGACAC
>CAZYGP010000238.1:1363-3318 GCA_964647265.1 uncultured Acidimicrobiaceae bacterium
CAGATCTACCTCAAGTGGGACGTCGGCGCAGGTCCCGCCGACGTCTCGTTCGCGTACGGTGAACGTGGCGACACGCCTGTCGCTGGGGACTGGAACGGGGACGGGGTCGACACGATCGCGATGTACCGGGAATCGACAGGCAACTGGTACATTCGCCTCTCCAACAGCGCCGGTGGCGCCGACCACGTAATCCACCTGCACTCGCACAGCGGGTCCAGCCTCCCGATCGTGGGCCGCGTCCTTCCCTGATCCAGTCGAGGGTTCATCGGTCCACGCTCTATCGTCGCACCATGCGCCGTGCCGCCCAGCTCGCGAACCGACTGCCTCCGTCCGTGCGCCGGCTGCTCAAGCGCATCCCCGGTGCCGCCGCAGCCAAGGACTCCCTCGCCGGGTACCCGAAGCTCGAACCCCCGGCAGTTGGTGAGCTCCGACCCGTCGTGTACCTCCCCACATGGGCACGCTGGGACGAGATGCGCCAACGACCACAGTTCATCGTGGACGCCTTCGCCGAGCAAGGTCATGACGCCTACTTCGTCGACCCTCGGGAACCGCACACCCGGACGGTCGGCAACGTCACCATCGTCCCGACCCTCGAGGACACCCCTCGGTCCGATGTCATCCTGTACGTGCACTTCGCGCCGCTCGTGTCCCTTTTCGACCGCTACGAGGACGCCGTCGTTGTGTACGACATCCTCGACGATCTCACGATCTACGACGAAGACGAGGTCGGTATGCCGGAGCATCGACGTGTTCGGTTCCACCATCCCGTTGCAATGGATCGTGCCGATGTCGTGATGGCGTCCGCGCCGGCACTGATCGACGAGCACCGATCCGAGCGCAGCGACATCCTCTACGTCGAGAACGGCGTCGACGCCGTGGCCTTCGGTCGACCCACATCTGCACCTCCCGATGTACCCGTGCTTGGTCGCCCGGTCGTGGGATACCACGGCATGATCGCGAGGTGGTTCGACTTCGACCTGGTCGGTATCGTCGCGGACGAGCTGCCTGAGGTGGAGATCGTGCTCGTCGGTCCTGTCGATCCGAGTGTCAGGGAGCGCCTTGCCGATCTCGAGGAGCGCACGAACGTCCACTATCTCGGACCGAAGCCGAGCGACGAGATCGCGAAGTACGTCCAGACGTTCGACGTGGGCGTCGTCCCGTTCGTGGTCGACGACCTGACACGCGCCGTCAGTCCGCTGAAGATGTACGAGTACATGGCAGCCGGTGTACCGGTCGTTGCGACACCGCTTCCCGTGTGCGAGGCCCACCCCCTGGTCGCCACCTCCGGCGATCCCCAGACCTTCGTCCGACTGATCGTGGACGCGCTCGGTCACTCCGGTGAAAGCCAGCTCGTGGACGCGCTGTATGAGGCGGCGCAAAAATTAGAGCTACGAGTGCTGCATTTGCGACTTCGGGCTGAGCGGGTCCCGGATGGCGAACATTCAATGGAGCTTTTCCATCGGGCTATCGGCGTGGAATCGGTGCGCGACTACCTCCGCGACCTCGCCGCCGCCCCCGACCCGCTGGAGGAGGCGCGGGAGGCGGTTCGAGCGCTGATGGCCGATGGCGCATCACGGCGCGACAGTTGCGGTTTGCATTGGCGCACCTTGCGCCGCGCCCTCGGCATGGAGGGCGGCTCGTGACTCTTGATGAACTCATTGCGAAGCAACCACCGGAAATCGCTGCGGCAATCGAGCGCGTGATAGAAGAGGCCGGCACATCAGACGCAGATTGGAGCGTGTTGCTAACCGCGGGAAAACTCATCGCCTACACACCGCTGTCCGAAGCACAAGAGGCGGTGCGCGAGGCGCAGCTATCCACGCACGATTGCGCGCCTCTGGAGTTCGGGGATCGTCGCCCCACAGTCCGCGTGCTGATGACGACCGCCGGATGGCTGGCCCTGCGCCGCGCCCTCGGCATGGAGGACGACGGCAAATGAGAACCTACCCCGATGA
>CAZYGP010000239.1:0-3279 GCA_964647265.1 uncultured Acidimicrobiaceae bacterium
ACGTGACGCGATGATCAGTGTCAGGAGGTCGGCCGCTGTGGAGAAGTGGCCCTCCGCATCGAGACCCGCCGGGTTCGCGAACCGTGTATCGGTCATGCCGAGCTCGACGGCCTTCGCGTTCATCATGTCGACGAACGCCTCGGTGGATTGACCGCCCACATGGTGGGCGATGGCGAACGCGGCGTCGTTGCCGGATCGGATCATCGTTGCGATGAGGAGATCTCCGACCGTCCACTGCTCCCCCGGGGTGAGCTCTGCCGTCGAACCGCGGATGCCGGAGACGAAGTCGGGAATCGTCACGACGTCGGACAGGTCGGCATTCTCGAGGACCACGATTGCGGTCATGACCTTCGTGACGGACGCCATCGGGGCCCGTACGTTCGCATTCCATGAGGCCAGCACCACGTCGTCGAGCGCGTCGTAGACGATCCACCGTTCGGCGCTGACGCTCGGCGGTGGAGGGACGTTGGTCGCGGTGGGTGTTGCCGAGGGTGTCGGATTCACCAGCATGGAAGCGACCAGTGTGAAGGACGCGAGTGAGGCAGCAATCATCAGTGCTCCAGTAGCTTGCGAAGCCTACTGCGCACCATCGTTTCGTGAACTTCGGCGGAGGCCTGGGCGGTGTCCGAGAGGATCTCTGCCGACTTGCGCTGGTTGTCAGGGTTTCGGTGCCTGAGAAGCGGGGCGACGAGCTGCCCGAGGAGTTCGACCTGGCGATCTGCACCGAGCCTCAGGGTCCGGAGGTGGCGAGGTTCGAGGCCGCGGTTCAGCAGCCTGTGGACGGCCCTGGCAATCTGGAGGTCCGCGTCGGTGAAGCTCAAAGAGCCGTCAGGGAGCTCTCGTGGTGTGAGGATTCCTTCGTCGATCACTGCGGAGAGCTGGTCGCGGCCGAGGCCCGAGGATCTGCTGATCTCCGATGTCGTCAGCGAGACACCGCTCGAGGAGAAGTAGGCCTCGGGAGGCGGACCACCCTCCGGAACGATGGGGCTCTCCTCCCCGTGTTCCCATGCGGTCAGCTTCGACTTGATGACCTTCAGCGGCAGATAGTGGTCGCGTTGTTCGGACAGGACGTACTGGATTCGGTGGATGTCGTCCTCGGAGAACATTCGGTATCCCGACGCTGAGCGATCGGGACGGACGAGGCCCTGTGTCTCGAGGAAGCGGATCTTGGAAACGGTGACATCGGGGAACTCGGGTCGAAGCAGGTTGATGACCTCTCCGATCGTGTGCGATGGTCGTGCCGGGGAACCGACGGCGCGCAGGTCAGCCATGGCCCTTGGAGACGCGCAGGTGGAACTTCCCGATGAGGAGCTCATCGCCTTCGAAAAGTCGGCCCGCTTCGTGGCGTCTGCCGTTGACGTAGGTGCCGTTCGTGGAACCGAGGTCCGTCATCGAGAGGCCCTGGTCATCGACAGAGAACCGGGCATGCTCACGAGATACGGTCACGTCGGCGAGGAAGATGTCACAGTCGCCGCTGCGGCCTGCAACCGTGTTGCCCGGAGCGAGAACGTAGGTGAGTCCGGTTCGGGGACCCCTCTCGATCGTCAGTGCCCACGCGAACGTCCCTTTGACGGCTCCGCGGCCCGGTTCGTCCTCGGTGATTCCCTCTGGACGCCACGTGACCGTGGGCTCATGCTCGAGTTCGACGTCATCGTCGAGTCGTCGGTCGTCGCTCATCGGGGCAATGGTACCCGGCAACTCTCGAGTTGTGGTTGAACCCTGCCGCGCTCGAGGCGAGGGGCGCCGAATCGCCGCCGCTGTTCCCTCAATCGAGGGTCGACACGTATGTCTCTGCGTCCTTCAGTGAATCGAGCTCCGTGAGGTCCTCGGCCTCGATGATCACGAACCAACCCTCTCCGTATGGGTCACGGTTCACCAGTTCCGGTGTGGCGTCGAGGGAGGGATTGGCCTCGACGACGGTGCCCGAAACGGGGGCGTATACGTCGGAGACGGACTTCGTCGACTCCACCTCGGCGAACGCATCCCCCTGTCCGACCCTGGTACCGACCTTGGGGACCTCCACATACACGATGTCTCCGAGCGCATCCTGTGCATAGTCCGAGATCCCGATGCGGACCCGGGCACCTTCGACCCTGGCCCATTCGTGATTCTCCGTGTACCTGAGGTCTTCTGGATAGTTCATGTTCCTCCTCGCTGATGTGCATCCTACTTCTGGCCCGCTGCGGCCCTCCGCATGTCCCCGAGGTAGTCCACGCCGACCCAGTAGTACATGATGAGTGAGGGCAGGCCGACGAGGCTCCCTGCGAGGATGACGACGTCGAGGTCGGAACCCTCCCCGATGTAGAAGAGTGTGACGGCGACGTAGACACCGAACGTCGCGGTCTTTCCCAGCCATCGGACATCGAGGCGGTCGACGCCGTGTCGCCATCCCCACAGCGCACCGACCCCGATCGCAGCTTCGCGGATGATCAGTCCCCACCCGAACCACGCGGGAAGCACACCGACAACGATGCCGCCGATCACAGCGATGACCACGGCAGCACGATCCGCGACCGGATCGAGGATCTTCCCGATCTCCGTCACCTGGTCCAGTCGGCGAGCGAGGTATCCATCGATCCAATCGGTTGCGCCGATGAAGCCGAACAGGATCCCCGCCCAGGTGTACTCGCCGATCGCGAGGAGCCACACGAACACGGGTATGAGCCCGATACGAACCAGGGAGACCGCGTTCGGGACGTTCGTGAGGTCCCTGATCACGAAAGGTTGACCACCCGAAATGCGATTCGAGCGAGTTCCGTGTCGTTGAGGGAAACGATGAAGGCATATCCCTTCGCCTCGGGAAGTGTGACGTTGTGGAAGGGGCTCACGATCGGGACGATGCTCGATGATCCCGGGGGCAGGTTCGGAGGTGCGCCGACGCGCAGCTTCCCCTTGGCCTCGACACCCATGCTCTTGCCATCCTCGTCGACGAGTCTGATCATCAGCTCGAGATCCCTCTGGCGCTCGTCCGGCTCCACTTCGGCCACCATGGCAAGCGTCAGGGATCGGTGCACCGCAGGCACGGAGCGCACGGTGATCGTGTCGAAGCCGCCTCCGAGCACGAAGAGCTTGCCGCTGTGGACCTGCGCTGCGTCCGAGAGCATCGCCGATGTCAACCTCATGTTGTGCCTCCGTGGTCAGAAACGGGTACGACCGCCGGGATCCGCCATGGTCGCTGCACCGACGATAGTGAACCGCTCGTCCGTGGGCGGAGGCCCCGGCGAGGCTCGCCGTCAGTCGACCGGTCGGAATCTCGCCTGGAAGAACCGCAGCTCCTCC
>CAZYGP010000240.1:0-3274 GCA_964647265.1 uncultured Acidimicrobiaceae bacterium
GGCCAATCTCAAACCGCTCAATCCACTCCGGCATCTCCGACGCCTTCTGCATCGCCATGAAGATCTGGCCGTCGTTCGAATACAGCACCCCGGGATACGCCATGAAGAGCTTGAAGCTCGTCACGCCGTCGCCCATGAGCGTGTCCATCTCGGCGAGCGTCTGCTCATTGACGTCGGACACGATCATGTGGAAGCCGTAGTCGATGGCGGCGTTGCCATCGACCTTCGCCATCCACTGGTCGTACCCCGACACCATCGACTCACCGATCGTCTGGACGGCGAAATCGATGATCGTCGTCGTACCGCCCCACGCGGCCGCCCTCGTCCCCGACTCGAAGTTGTCCGACGCGTACGTCCCACCGAATGGGAGCTCCATGTGGGTGTGTACGTCGACACCACCCGGCATGACGTACTTTCCCGTTGCGTCGATCACGGTCTCCGCGCTGACCTCGAGGGCTGCGCGTGCAAGAGCCGCGGCAAGACCGTCTCCACCCCGCGCGTACAGGGCGACGACCTTGCCCCCGTCGATCAGGACGTCGGCCTCCATGATCTCGGTCGCCGTGACGACGGTGCCACCTTCGATGAGCATCCTTGACATGTTCGCCCTACCTCCTGGGACCGGGACTGGGGATGGAGCCGATGGTCATTCGACCACGTCGTGGACCGCGTCCGAGAGCATCCGAAAGCCGTCCGCCGCCTCCTCGGACGTGATCGACAGGGGCGGCGCAATTCGCAGGACATTGCCGTGGAGTCCTCCCGACCCGATCAGGAGGCCGCGCCGCCTGGCTGCCTCCATCACCTGCTTGGTCGTCGCGACGTCGGGATCGGTCGTGGCCGGAACGACGAACTCGACGCCGAGCATGAGGCCCTTGCCCCTCACATCACCGATGTTGGGAACCTCCTCGGCGAGACGATCCAGGTCCATGCGCAGCTGACCACCCACCTTGCGGGCGTTCGTCTGCAGATCGTTCCTGATCAGGTAGTCGAGGTTGGCGAGTGCGGCCGTGGTGGCGAGCGGGTTCCCGCCGAACGTCGAGATCGAGTTCGCGGGGATCGCGTCGATGATGTCCGCCCTCCCGACGACACCGGCGATCGCCACTCCGTTGCCGAGCCCCTTCGCGAAGGTGATCAGGTCCGGTGTGACGCCGTGGGCCTGGTATCCCCAGAAGTGGTCACCGGTTCGTCCCCACCCCGTCTGGACCTCATCGGAGATGAAGAGGATCCCCTGTTCGTCGAGCACTTCCTCGAGGCCTCCGTAGAACCCGTCGGGTGGCGTGGCGAAGCCCCCGACGCCCTGGATCGGCTCCGCGATGAGGCATGCGACCTGCCCCGACACCGCGACCCGCAGCAGATCCCGCAGGTCGTCCTTGCACGCCTCGATGTAGGCCGCATCGTCGAGGTCCTTGAACGGGCTCCGATACCGATACCCGGACTGCACGTACACCGTGTGGAACGGCGTGAGCTGCGTCGCGCTCCACGCCCTGTTCCCCGTGACGGCGATCGCCGAGTGCGACTTCCCGTGGTAGCTGTTGCGCATCGCCAGAACCTGGTTCGACTTCCGGAACTGGGTCGACATCATCAGGGCGGCATCGTTCGCCTCGGTGCCGGAGTTCGTGAAGAAGACCTTGGCGTCGGGGATGCCCGACAGGGCCGCGATGCGTTCCGCCAGCTCGATCTGGGACTCGATCAGGTACAGCGTCGAGGTATGCAGCATCCTGCCCGCCTGCTCGCGAATCGCCTCGACCACCTCAGGGATCCGGTACCCGGACATCGTGGTCAGGATGCCCCCGAACATGTCGAGGTATCGATTGCCCTCGGCGTCAACGACGTGGCGTCCCTCGCCATCGACGATCGAGATCGGTTCGTCGTAGTACAGCGCGATCCACGACGGGAGGACCGCCCGGTGCCGCTTCAGGAGTTCTTCGTGGTGTCCCATGTCAGGGAGCGACGAGGTCGGCGTACGCGTCGGGTCTGCGGTCCCGGTAGAACGCCCACTGCTTTCGCACCTCGTCGATCAGGTCGAGGTCGAGGTCCCTGATCACGAGCTCCTCTTCGGTGTCGGAGGCCTGGTCCCCCACGAACTGGCCCCTGGGATCGACGAAGTAGGACGACCCGTAGAAGTCGTTGTCACCGTAGGGCTCGGTGCCGACCCTGTTGATGGCCCCGATGTAGTACTCGTTGGCGACCGCGGCGGCGGGTTGCTCGAGGTTCCACAGGTACATCGACAGTCCCCTGCTGGTGGCCGAGGGGTTGAAGACGATCTTGGCCCCGTTGAGGCCCAGCGCCCTCCAGCCCTCCGGGAAGTGGCGGTCGTAGCAGATGTACACGCCGATCCGTCCGACGGCGGTGTCGAACACGGGGTAGCCGCCGTTCCCGGGCCGGAAGTAGAACTTCTCCCAGAAGCCCTTGACGTGCGGGATGTGCTGCTTGCGGTACTTCCCGAGGTACGTCCCGTCCGCATCGATGACCGCGGCGGTGTTGTAGAAGACGCCGTCGTCCTCCTTCTCGAAGATCGGCACGACGAGAACCAAGCCCGTCTCCCGAGCGAGGGCCTGCATCCTCGTGGTCGTCGGTCCGTCCGGAATCGGTTCGGCATAGTCGAAGTGCTCGTTCTCCTGGACCTGGCAGAAGTACGGCCCGTAGAACAGCTCCTGGAAGCACATGACCTTGGCGCCCTGTTCCGCAGCGCTGCGGGCGTACGCCTCGTTGCGCTCGATCATCGACTCCTTGTCACCCGTCCACTCGGTCTGGACGATGGCGGCTCTCACGACGTTGGCCACGATGGCCCTCCTTCGGTCGGCGTGGACAGGTATGTGAGCGGATCGGTGCGCACATGTCCACTAAACCTAGCTACGCGACGTCTCGTCCGCGCGTGGAACCGCCGCGTCGAACCCATCAACAGTTCAATGGATGTCGACCTGGTAGCAGAGAGCAGGTACGATTCCCATGTGAAAACTTCAATCGTTCTTGAACAGAGCGACCTCGCCACAAGGGCCGAAGTGCTGAAGGCGATCGCAGATCCCACCCGGCTCGAGATCCTCGAGATGCTCTCACCGCAGATCCGGTGCAACTGCCACTTCCAGGAGCAACTCGACCTCGCACCGAACCTGCTTTCGTACCACCTGAAGGTGCTTCGCGAAGCGGGCCTGATCGTCGGCACCAAGCGGGGTCGGTGGGTCGACTATGCCCTGACGGAGAATGCGCCCGACCTCATCTCCTCGGCGCTCCCCGAGGGTCTTCGACAGTGACCGCGCCTGAAGGAGTGAGGGCGGAC
>CAZYGP010000241.1:0-3267 GCA_964647265.1 uncultured Acidimicrobiaceae bacterium
AGCGCTCGACCTCACGGACGACAACGCGACCGAGCCCCGCGGTGACAACCGCCCGGCTCAGCCGACGTACTACCAACGAACGACAGGTGTCCCGCTGTCCGAACGAGTGAAACTCGCCAGGAAGTCCAGCTGACGCTGCGAAGCGGGCGGAGATGACGCACCGGTGGGGCGACCCACCGGTGTTCGTCATTCTGGGCATACACCGACGACACGCCCGTCACCCGATGGCTCGAACCTTCACGACGAACCGGGAATTGATATGACTCGACTCAAGTTATACTCCTGAATCTGACTAATACCGCCTGCGTTCACTGCAGGGGAGACAACAAGGGAGTATGACCATGGCTCGAGCGGTCGGCATCGACCTCGGAACGACGAATTCGGTGATCTCCGTCCTCGAGGGCGGGGAACCGAAGGTGATCGCGAACGCGGAGGGGCACCGTACGACGCCGTCCGTGGTCGCATTTGCGAAGAACGGCGAGGTGCTCGTCGGCGATCAGGCAAAGCGGCAGGCCATCACGAACCCCGATCGCACGATCCGCTCGGTGAAGCGTCACATGGGTACCGACTGGTCCACGGTCATCGACGGCAAGACCTACACCGCCCAGGAGATATCCGCCCGCATCCTCCAGAAACTGAAGAAGGACGCGGAGGACTTCCTCGGTGAGCCGATCACGAAGGCCGTCATCACGGTGCCTGCGTACTTCGGCGACGCGCAACGCCAGGCGACCAAGGAGGCCGGGCAGATCGCGGGTCTCGAGGTCGAGCGGATCGTCAATGAGCCTACGGCCGCATCGCTCGCATACGGGCTCGACAAGAACAACGACGAGCTGATCCTCGTCTACGACCTCGGTGGTGGCACGTTCGACGTGTCCGTGCTCGAGATCGGCGAGGGTGTGTTCGAGGTGAAGTCGACGTCGGGTGACACGAACCTCGGCGGCGACGACTGGGATCAGAAGGTCATGGACTGGCTCGTGAGCGAGTTCAAGGCCGAGAACGGTATTGACCTGTCGAAGGACGCAATGGCCCTCACACGGCTCAAGGAAGCCGCCGAGAAGGCGAAGATCGAGCTGTCCTCGGTCCAGTCGACCGAGATCAACCTCCCGTTCATCACAGCAAACGCCGACGGTCCCATCCACTTGCTCAAGACGCTCTCGCGTGCGGAGTTCGAGCGCATGACGGTCGACCTCGTCGAACGCACCCGTGCACCGTTCGAGCGTGCGATCAAGGACGCAGGCGTGGCCGTCTCGGCGATCGACCATGTGATCCTCGTCGGAGGATCCACCAGGATCCCGTCGGTGCAGCGGCTCGTCGAAGAGCTCGCTGGCAAGGAGCCGAACCGAACCGTCAACCCGGACGAGGTCGTCGCCCTTGGTGCCGCGATCCAGGCCGGCGTACTCACCGGCGATGTCTCGGGCATCCTGCTCCTCGACGTCACACCGCTGACGCTCGGCGTCGAGACCGAGGGTGGTGTGTTCACGAAGATGATCGAACGCAACACGACGATCCCGACCCGCCGATCCGAGATCTTCACGACAGCGGCCGACAACCAGCCCGAGGTCGAGGTCCACGTGATGCAGGGTGAGCGTGCCATGGCAGCCGACAACATGAGCCTCGGACGCTTCAAGCTCCAGGGTCTCCCGCCGGCTCGTCGGGGCGTTCCCCAGATCGAGGTGACGTTCGACATCGATGCGAACGGCATCGTGTCGGTCTCGGCCAAGGACCTCGGCACGGGCAAGTCACAGCAGGTCACGATCACCGGTGGGACCGCGCTCGACTCGAACCAGATCGACCAGATGATCAAGGATGCCGAGGCACACGCCGCCCAGGATGCAGAGCGAAAGGCGGCGGCCGAAGCCAGGAACGCTGCCGACCACGCGGTGCACACCGTCGGATCCCAGCTCGCCGAGCACGGGGACAAGCTGGAGGAGAACGAGAAGGCACCGATCCAGTCGAAGCTCGATGAGCTCAAGGCCATGCTCGAGGACATGAGCACGTCGACCGAGGCGCTGACGGCCGCCACCACGGCGCTCCTCCAGAGTACGCAGGTGATCGGTCAGAAGATGTACGAGGCCGCACAGGCCGAGGCCGCGGCATCCGAGGGTGAGGGTGGAACTGAGGCGTCGTCCGGCGACGATGTCGTCGAGGCCGAGGTCGTCGACGAGGACGACGCGTCCTGAGTCCGGTGACGCGCCACCACGGAGATCCAACACACATGAACGAACCACACGGCACCGGATCCGTCTCCTCCTCCCCAGCCGGGGAGGAGGACGCGACCGAGGAACTCGGCATCGACCCCGCAGTCTCCACCGACGGCGTGCAACCGATCGATCTGGCGGAGCACATGGGGCTGAGCCTTCCCGACGATCCACGCGAGGCGAGTGACATCCTGCTCATCGAGCTCGCCGAGGCGCGTCAGGAGGCAGGTGAACTGCTCGTCAACCTCCAGCGTGTCGCCGCCGAGTTCGACAACTATCGCAAGCGAACCGAGCGGGATCAGATCGAGAACGTCAAGCGGGCAAGCCAGCGCGTCATCGAGTCCGTGTTGCCGACCCTCGACAGCCTCGAAGCCGCCCTCTCGATCGAACCAACGACCGAGGCCGAAGCAAGGATGCTGGATGGGATGCGCGGCACCGAGGCGCTCCTCCTCGAGGCACTTCGGGCCGAGGGGTGCGAGCGGATCGACGCCCTCGGCGAGGCCTTCGACCCTGCACTGCACGAAGCCGTGCAGGTGAGCGAGGGCGAAGGCGACCAGATCGTCGAACGGGAACTCAGAAGGGGATATGTGATGCGAGGCAGGGTCATCCGGCCGAGTCTCGTGATCGTCGGACATGCGTAAGGAATGGCTCGAGAAGGACTACTACGCCGAGCTCGGCGTGAAGAAGGACGCCTCTGCGACGGAGATCAAGAAGGCGTACCGCAAACTCGCTCGCCAGTTCCACCCCGACAACAACCCCGGTGATGCCTCCGCCGAGACGAGGTTCAAGGAGATCAACGAGGCATACGACACCATCGGGGATGCCGAGACCAGGACCGAGTACGACCACGCGCGAGAGATGGGGTACTTCGTCGGCGGTCCCCAGGGAGGTCAGCAGTACGTCAGGGTCGAGGATCTCTTCGGAGGAGGGGTCCGGACCGGCTCGTCGGATGACCTCTTCAGCGGCTTCCAGGACCTCTTCGGTGGAGGCCGTCAGCGCGCACCTCGCCCGAGCAAGGGACAGGACGTCGCAGGGAGCATCTCCCTGTCCTTCCACGAAGCCCTCTCCG
>CAZYGP010000242.1:0-3249 GCA_964647265.1 uncultured Acidimicrobiaceae bacterium
GCCCGATCCTTGACGAGCTGTTCCGGCGGAACGTAGAAGGGCATCATGGGCGGCGTTCCAATACGGTGTCCACCATCGGTGCCAGCTCGTCGTCGGTCAGCTCGCGCATGCCGCTCGATGTGACCGTGATGACGTTTGGGTAGATCCCGCGCCTGGGATCAGGGCCGCCTGTGGCTGCGTCCTCCTCGGCAGCCGAGACGAGGGCCTCGATGGCGATCAGCATCGCAGCGTGTTCGTCGAGATCATCGCGCCACGCCCCCTTGAGGAAGCTGCGCGCCTCGCTCCCTCCCGACCCGGTCGTCGCGTAGTGCAGCTCGTCATACTGACCGCCGACGACATCGAAGCTGAACAACCGACCCCTGCCGACGACGTCGTCGTACCCACAGAAGAGTGGGATCACGACCAATCCCTGGAAGGCGAGGGCGAGGTTCCCCCTGACCATCCGTGCGAGGAAGTTCGCCTTGCCGTCGAGGGACAGGCGGGAGCCCTCGATCTTCTCGTAGTGCTCGAGCTCGGTCTGGAAGAGCTTGATCAGCTCGAGGGCCATCCCGGCAGTTCCCGAGATGGCGACGGCGGAGAGGTCGTCCGCCGGATACACCTTCCGCACGCGCCTGTGTGCGATGAAGTTTCCCGACGTCGCGCGTCGATCACCTGCCATGACGACCCCACCCGACCACGTCAGCGCGAGCACCGTCGTCGCCTCGGGGATCTCGATGGTGTGGTCGGTACCTGGCTCCCATCGCGGTTGGAACCCCCGATGCTCGAGCACGGAAAGGAAGGACGCGTCGAGGATCGGTTCCCCTATGCGGAGGGGGCCCGTTTCGTGCGCAGCGTTCACTCGCCACCCTTCTGGACGTAGTTCTTGACGAACTCCTCCGCGTTCTCCTCGAGGACGGAGTCGATCTCGTCGAGGAGATCATCGATCTTCCCCGCGACGTCCTCGCCGCGGGCGGTCGGGGCCTCGTCGGCGACATCCTCCTCGCGCCCTTCTCGTTCGTGGGCTCGTTCCCGTTCAGTCATCGTCGCCTCCGAGGTTGTCGATCAGGGTTGCAGCATCGGGGCTCGCGTCGAACAGGTTCTCGACGAGGGATCTCGTGCCCCGTGCGGGTTCCATCATAGGAACGCGGACCAGGGTGGACGCCCCTGTGTCGAACACGAGGGAATCCCAGTTCGCTGCGACCACAGACGAGCCATACCGGCGCAGCGACTCACCGCGGAACCACGCCCGCGTCGACTCCGGTGCGTGCGCGGTGGCGTGGTCGACCTCGTCCGCACCGAAGAGGGTCCTGATCAGGCCTGCGCGCACGAGTTTGTGGTACAGACCCTTCGTCGGGTCGATGTCGTGATACTGGAGGTCGAGCATCCTCATCTTGGGGCTCGTCCACTCGAGTCCGTCGCGTTCGCGATAGGCCTCCAGCATCGCGAGCTTGGCTGCCCAGTCGAGGCGATCAGCAACAGCGCCGTACCCGACCTCGAGATCGGTGAGCAGCCGTCCCCACTCGCGCAGCACCTGCTTGTAGACGGGGTTCACCGACGTCTCGGAGGCGAACTCCTCCAGGATGGCGAAGTACTCCCGCTGGATCTCGAGAGGGGTCATCGTCCGCCCATCCTTGAGGGTGAGGGGCCGCGACAGGGTCCTGTCGTGACTCACTGCGGTCACGTCCGACACGGGGTCCTCGAGCACGATCGGCTCCCCGAGCGCCCCGGCCTCGAGTGCATGGAGGAACAAGGCGAGGGAGCCGAGCTTCACGAACGTCTGGATCTCCGAGAGGTTGGCGTCACCGAAGATGACGTGGAGCCTTCGGTACTTACCGGGGTCGGCGTGTGGCTCGTCGCGGGTGTTGACGATTGGTCGTTTCAGTGTCGTTTCGAGGCCGATCTCCTCCTCGAAGAAGTCAGCCCTCTGTGAGAGCTGGAAGGGAACGTCGTGACGTCCGTGCTCGGCTCCGATCTTGCCGGACCCTGTCAGGACCTGTCGTGACACCAAGAACGCTGTCACATGGCGTGTGAGGGTTCCGAACGGGACCGTGCGGCTGATCAGGTAGTTCTCATGGGCACCGTACGAGTTGCCCTTGCCGTCCGAGTTGTTCTTGTGAAGGACGACGCGCGACCCCTCCGGCAGGTAGGTGGATGCGGCAGCCGCAGCGCGATGCATGACCACCTCGCCGGCCTTGTCGTGGAGGGTCGCCTCGAGCGGATCGCCGCACTCGGGCGTCGAATACTCGGGGTGGGCGTGGTCGACATACAGGCGTGCGCCATTGTGCAGCACCGAGTTCACGAGCCCCGAGTCCATCTCGTCGGCCGGGATCTCACCGAAGGTGAATCCGCGGGCGTCCCGACCGGGGCTCTCCTCATCGTACGACCAGCGGATTCGATCCGCCCCGTGCTGGTACCCGTTCACGACCGCGGCTGATGCGGTGACGGGATTGAACGTCGCCTCACCGACGACCGTGATGCCGTACTCGACCTCGGTGCCCATGACGCGTGTGTGGTCCACGATCAGAGGTACTGCCCCGGCGAAATTGCCTCGATGGCCCGTTGGTCGGAGTCACCTTCGATCAGCGTTCTCACGTAGACGATCCGCTCGCCCTTCTTTCCGGAGATCCGTGCCCAGTCGTCCGGATTCGTGGTATTCGGGAGATCCTCGTGCTCACGGAACTCCTGGGCGACCGCACCGAGCAGGTCAGCCGTCCGCAGCCCCTTGGGACCACCGGCGATCTCCCGTTTGATCGCGTCCTTCTTCGCCCTGCGCACGATGTTCTCGATCATTGCGCCCGACGCGAAGTCCTTGAAGTAGAGCTCCTCGCGATCACCGCTGGCATAGGTGACCTCGAGGAACCGATTCTCGGGGCCTTCCGCGTACATTGCATCGGTGACGGTGTCGACGGCATGTCGGAGGAACGCGTCGATCGATCCGTGCTCTGCGACCTCCTCCCGGTCGAACGGCAGGGCGCTGTCGAGGTAGATGTCGAAGATCCGCCTGGCAGCTTCGACACCGGGCCTGTCGATCTTGATCTTGACGTCGAGGCGCCCCGGCCGGAGGATCGCAGGGTCGATGAGGTCCTCGCGGTTGGACGCACCGATCACGATGACGTTCTTGAGGGACTCCACGCCATCGAGCTCGCTCAGGAGCTGGGGGACGATGGTGGACTCGACATCGGACGACACTCCCGTGCCGCGTGTGCGGAACAGGGAGTCCATCTCGTCGAAGAACACGATCACGGGGACGCCCTCGTCCGACTTCTCCTT
>CAZYGP010000243.1:0-3220 GCA_964647265.1 uncultured Acidimicrobiaceae bacterium
GATCGTCGGCGTCGTCGTGTTGCAGTTGGCGAGGCAACGCGGGTCGACGAACGCTCGACGGGCATTCGGTGGGACTCTGCTGGAGCGCACCATCGATGGCGGTCTCAGCTTCTGAGGTCAATCGAAGAGCAGTGACCTCACTGCGTCGCGTACGGAAGCACGGGTTCCGATCAATCCGGGTAGCACCGGATGGGGCCGGTTCCAGGAGGGGTCACTTCCATCGTCGAGGCAGACCCATCCGCCTGCGGCGCGGATGAGCGCTGCACCACCCGCGACGTCCCACTCGTGTTTCGGCGATCGTGTCCAAGTCGCATCGAACATCCCTGCGGCGACCATCGCAAGCTTGTAGGCGATCGAGCCACACGGAATCACATCGATCCCGGCATCGCCATATCTGTCCCACTCGCCTCTTCTGACCTCCGATCGCGAAGCTGCCACGGTCATCAGGGATGAGCCTTTCCATCCGGTCGCATTGGAGCCGGTGACGATCACGCCGTGACCGACTGCGCCCAGCACCCGCTCACCCGTCGCGGGATTCTCAACACCTCCGGCAACGGGCTGACCATTCTCGAGCAGGCCGATGGAGACACACCATTCGGGGATTCCGGCAACGAACTCGCGGGTTCCGTCGATGGGATCGACAGCCCAAACCCTGGTGCGCCCCAGACGGCGATCGTCATCGACGGTCTCCTCCGACAGCCAACCTTCGTCAGCCGAGGGGAGGAAGGTTCGCAGAGCAGTGTCGACGGCGACGTCGGCAAGCGTGAGCGGATCGTCGCCCCTCTTGAAGGTCACATCGACATCACCCGGCGTGTAGTCCTCGAGCACAGCCTTCGCCACGTCCAATGCGGCACCGATTCGTCGAAGGTCGTCGACACGATCGCGCTCGGGCATCAGCCGATGAGGCGGAGAACTGCGCTGACGGCGTCGTCCAGCGGCACCGCTGATGTGTCAACGACCAGCGCTGCGTCTGTGGGAACCTCGTACGGCGCGGTGATACCCGTGAAGTCCGCAACTTCGCCAGCTCTCGCTCGGGCATACAGACCCTTGGTGTCCCGTGTCTCGCAGACCTCGAGGGGCGTCGAAACCCAAACGAGGTGGAAAGGCAGGCCCGCCTCATCGTGTGCTGCACGGACGGCTGACCGCCCGTCCACGTATGGTGAGATCAGGGGTGCAAGGGCGACGATGCCCGCGTCCGCCATCAGACGTGCAACATGACCGGCACGGCGAACGTTCTCTGCGCGGTCGTCGGGTGAGAACCCGAGATCAGCGTTGAGACCGTGGCGCAGGTTGTCACCGTCGAGGGTGTACGCGGCACGTCCTTGGGAGACGAGGAGCGCCTCGACGCTGTGTGCGATGGTCGACTTGCCGGATCCGGACAAGCCGGTCAGCCACACCGTGCAACCGTCCGTCGTTCTGGCCTCCTTACGGTCATCTCTCGAGACCCCACCCTCGTGCCAGCGAACACTCCCCGTCACAGGGCTGCTCCCCCGATCATGCCGGCACCAACCGTTCGGTTTGTTCCCTCATCGACGAGGATGAACGAACCCGTCTGGCGGTTTCTGCGGTACTCGTCGAAGAACAGTGGCGAGGTTGTCCGCAACCTCACCCGGCCGATCTCATTCAGACTCAGCTCCGTGGCCCCCTCGATGCGATGAAGCGACGAGACGTCGAACTGGTACTGGAGGTCCTTCACGAGTGCGCGAGCCCAACGGCTCGTGTGTTTGATCGCGTACTTCGAACCCGCACGCAGGGAACTCGTCTCATCCATCCATGTGACGATCGCATCGATGTCCTGGCCCACGTGCGGTTGGTTGTTCGGACGACAGATCATGTCACCCCGCGAGATGTCGATATCGTCGGCGAGCCTGATGACGACGGAGAGAGGGGTTGGTGCCTCATCGATTGGTCCCTCATACGTCTCGATCGACTGGATCCTGGATGTGAAGCCGGATGGGAGCACGACGACCTCGTCACCCGGTCGAAACACCCCGGAGGCGACCTGCCCGGCGTAGCCGCGAAAGTCGGGGAACTCGCGCCGGTGGGGCCTCACGACGAATTGCACGGGAAACCGGGCGTCGATCAGATTCCGGTCAGACGCGACGTGGATGTCCTCCATGATCTCGAGGAGGGGGGATCCCAGGTACCACGGCATCTTCACCGATCGTTCCACGACGTTGTCGCCCTCGAGGGCGCTCAGAGGCACGAATCGCAGGTCTGCGACTTCGAGGCGTGCTGCGAAGGACCGGAACTCGTCGACGACCTCGTCGTACACGGACTGTGAATAGTCGACCAGGTCCATCTTGTTGACACACAGAACGAGGTGGGGAACGTGCAACAGAGACGAGATGAAGGCATGCCGTCTCGTCTGCTCCATGATGCCCTTTCGAGCGTCGACGAGCACCAGCGCGATGTCGGCCGTAGAAGCTCCTGTGACCATATTCCTGGTGTATTGGATGTGTCCGGGTGTGTCGGCGAGGATGAACTTGCGTCTCGGCGTAGCGAAGTACCGGTACGCGACGTCGATCGTGATGCCCTGTTCCCGCTCGGCCTTGAGGCCGTCGGTGAGCAGGGCAAGATCGATGTAGTCGGTTCCCCTCTGCCTCGAGGCTGCCTCGACGGCTTCGAGCTGGTCCTGGAAGATCGACTTCGTGTCGTAGAGGAGCCGGCCGATGAGCGTACTCTTGCCATCGTCGACCGAACCTGTGGTCGCGAGGCGTACGAGTTCTGTCCGCTCCATCAGAAGTACCCCTCGCGCTTGCGGTCCTCCATTGCGGTCTCGGCAGTCCGGTCGTCGGCTCGTGATGCTCCGCGCTCGGTGATCCTGGTCGCCGACACCTCGGCGATGACTTCCTCGAGGGTGGCTGCGGTCGATGGGAAGGCGCCGGTGCATGACATGTCACCAACGGTACGGAACCTGACCACCGCCTCGAAAACATCCTCCCCATCCTGTCGATTGATGTACTCGCTGTCCGCCATCAGCAGGCCGTCGCGCTCGAACACTCGCCGTCGGTGAGAAAAGTAGATCGAAGGAAGCTCGACACCCTCTTGGAGGATGTACTGCCAAACGTCCATTTCGGTCCAGTTGGAGATCGGGAAGACCCGGTTGTGCTCGCCGGCGCGGTGGCGCGCGTTGTAGAGGGACCACAGTTCGGGGCGCTGGTTCTTCGGGTCCCACTGGCCGAACTCGTCGCGGAACGAGAACACCCGTTCCTTCGCT
>CAZYGP010000244.1:0-3190 GCA_964647265.1 uncultured Acidimicrobiaceae bacterium
TGTCGACACGACCATCGGATCAAGGGCGAGGCCGACTGGAGATACACGCGCGAACCGGACGAATCGGTGACCTGGCAGTCCCCGCTCGGACCGACCTATCGACGCCGACGCTCGCGACCTCCGCCCGGGCCGTAGGGGCGCAAACCCCGTATTGTCCCCCCATGCCCACCTTCGACATCGTTTCCCAGGTTGACACGCAGGAGGTCCGCAATGCGGTGGACCAGGCCTCACGCGAGATCGTCAACCGATATGACTTCAAGGGCACCGACACGTCGGTGCGTCTCACCGACGACGGCATCGTCGTCGAGTCGAACGCCGAGGGCCGGCTCGCCGCGGCCGTCGACGTGCTCAAGGGAAGGCTCGTGAAGCGCAACGTCAGCCTGAAATCGATCGCTGGCGGCGATCCCAAGCAGATCGGTGGTGGTCGCTACCAAGCGACGTTCACCCTCAACGAGGGCATCGCACAGGACGCCGCGAAGGAACTGTCGAAGGCGATCCGTGACATGGATCTCAAGGTCCAGGTGCAGGTCCAAGGTGACCAACTGCGCATCCAGGGCAAGAAGCGCGACGACCTCCAGGAGGTCATCGCAGCCGTCAAGGGCCTCGACTTCCGGCTACCGCTCCAGTATGTCAACTTCAGGGACTAGCGCATCCACGGCGACACCTTCGGCACCCGAATGTGCCAAGGTGGTTACCGAGGAAGCAGCCAGCCGGTCGCCGAACAGGTTTGCCGAATACGTAGCCGAACAGGTTTGCCGAATACGTAGCCGAACAGGCTGCCGAACGAATTGCGAAGAACTTGCCTCGGTGACCGATGACATGAGATCAACCCACGAACGAGAACCGCAGGAGCAGCGATGAGCAGGGACGAAACGGACGCAGATCGCTACGAACGCGAGCGCAAGGAAGCGAACGAAGCGGCCGAACGCGAACGGATGAAGTCCCGCGAGGCTGACGACGTGCGGAGGCAGGACGAGCGCGACCGCTACGAGGAAGAGGAAGGTCGCGAAGGCTGACCAACCCGCCTGCTCCTCGCCCTCACTTCAGGGGAGACGGGCGAACGAAGTGAGCCCGGGGGTCAGGTTGCCTGTTCTTGCGCGGGTGTGTGACTAGACCGATGGTGCGCCGAACAACGGTCATCGATGATCGAGCGCCGATTGCCGATATCCGTTGGATGGACCAGACCGTCACGAATCAGATGGAAGCCCCACCCGAGTGCGTGGTGTGTCGGCGGCCTGCCGTAACGATCGATCGCCAGGACACCCCGATGTGCGCGAAGCACGCGGCCATCTTCATCACCGCCGACCGACGCGAGACAGTCGCTGAAAAGGGACGCGTCGTCCGCTGATCCTGTCACCGCGGATGCGCGCCGCCGCTGATGCGCGTCCACCGGGTTCGGATCTGCCGAACGGGTCACGGCGCCACCTCCGGGGACGAGGTACCTTTGGGCCACATGAAGTATCGAATGAACGACGAGGCCATCGACGGCCAGATCGCCGCCCTCATCGATCTCGCAGCGGACCCTGCAACTCCGCCGCGCGATCGTGACATCATCGCCGAGATCATCGTCACAGCGCTGAAGCTGCTCAGGGATGGTGCGGACCGAGGAGACATGAAGATGATGAACACCGCTCTCAAGGAGCTGCGGTACTCGTCCATCGTCTTCGGCCCCCACCGTGGCGTCCGAAAGATCGCCGTGTACGGATCGGCACGCACTCCCCCGGACCTGCCGAACTATCGACTCGCCGAGGAGTTCGGCCGGCGCATGGCCCACGACGAGGGATGGATGGTGATCACAGGCGCAGGGCCCGGCATCATGGAGGCCGTCAACCGCGGGGCGGGCCTCGAAGCGTCGTTCGGCGTCAACATCCGCCTGCCGTTCGAGAACGGGGCGAATGAGTACCTGTCGCCCGGCAAAGTCATCAACTTCAAATACTTCTTCACCCGGAAGGTGCAGTTCGTGAAGGAGGCCGACGCCTTCGCGCTGTTCCCTGGCGGTTGGGGCACCATGGACGAGGCGTTCGAGCTGCTCACACTCATACAGACCGGGAAGTCCGACATGCATCCGATCGTGCTCCTCGAGGCGGACGGAACGAACTTCTGGCAGTCGTGGGAGGCACTGTGTGACACCCTTCTCGCCCAGGGCATGATCGCCGAGGCCGACAAGAACCTGTATGCAATCGTCTCGACGATCGACGAGGCCGTCGATGAGGTGACCCGCTTCTTCGCGGTGTACCACTCACAGCGATTCGTCGACGACCTCCTCGTGCTCCGGCTCTCGACGGACATCCCCAACGAGCTCGTGCGGGAACTCAACCATGAGTTTGCCGACATCATCACTGTGGGAGAGATCCAGCGGACCGCTGCCCTGGACGCCGAGGTCGCTACGGACGACCACGTGATGCTTCCTCGCCTCGCGTTCGCATTCGACAGACGCAGTTACGGCAGGCTGCGCGCCCTCATCGATCGGATCAATGGCGCCGAAGACACCAACGGGGGGCGCGCTCCGAGCTGACGGTGCATCAGCCACGTGCACCAGCCGAGGCCAGCAGCCAGCCGATCGTCGAGCTTGAAGGGCCTTGCCCACCAGACATGACACGGGCGACAAGCAGGATCCGCACGATCGTCCAGCAGACCGTGGTGCATTAGAATCAGCTGGATGCGGGAGATCCTATCCGACCTGGTCGCGGAGCAGCAGCAGCTCGACCAGTTCCTCCAGACGTTGCGTGATCGTCAATGGCCGACGAGGACTCCAGCCGAGGGTTGGTCGATCCAGGACACGGTCAGCCACCTCGCGTTCACGGAGGCGTTCGCCGCCGAGGTCCTCGCCCAGGGGAGGGCGAGAATCGAGTCCGAGAACATCACGGACATGGACGAATGGACCCAGCGCGGCGTCGAGAAGGGTCGCGGCCGCCGCCACCAGGAGATCATCGAGTGGTGGCGCTTCGGTCGCGCAGACGTCGTCGAGGCGCTGTCCCGCATGCTCGCATCGGACCGGGTCGCATGGCTGTACGGCGACATGAGCGCTCGATCGTTCGCGACCGTACGCCTGATGGAGACATGGGCCCACGGCCTCGACATCAAGGCAGCCATCCTCGGCCGCATGACACCCCTCCCCGAGGCTCCCGACGGTGACGAGGCGTACGAGGATCCGCTTGCCGAGACGACGCGCCTTCGCCACATCGCCGCG
>CAZYGP010000245.1:0-3176 GCA_964647265.1 uncultured Acidimicrobiaceae bacterium
GTCCACGGGTCGATTTTCCGAATGATGCGACGTACGCGGCGCACGGCCATGTTGGGCCCTCCCAGACGCGATCAGTGTATCGGCGAGGACCCTTCACTCCCTGCCATCCCGGTCAGGTGGCCATCGCCGAGTGTCCTCGGCACGGATGTGGACCTTCTCGGAGCTCGATCAGGACGGCTGGTCGTCCGGATCGTCCGCCTCGCCGCCGTTCTTCGCCGCGACGGCAACAGCCGACAGCGTCGCACCCTTCGCGAGGTTCATGATCTTGACGCCCATCGAGTTGCGGCCGTACCGGTTGATGTTCTTCACGATCTGGCGGATGACGATTCCATCGGATGACGTGATGACGACCTCGTCCGACTCGACGACTGCCCGTGCCGTGGCGAGGGAGCCCCTCGTGGACACGACCTTGATCGCCTTCACGCCCAGCCCCGCACGATGCTTGACCGGGAAGTCATCCATGCTGGTCCGCTTCCCGTAGCCGCCCGTCGTGAGGAGGAGTACGTCGTCACCTTCCTCCGCGATCGCGGCTCCGACAACCGCGTCGCCTTCCCTGAGCTTGATGCCGATGACGCCCTGGGAGGCCCGACCCGTGGCTCGAACCTCACCCTCGGCGAACCGGATCCCCTGACCGTCGCGGGTGAACATCAGCAGGTCCGACGACCCGTTCGTCTGGCGCACGGCGACGACCTCGTCGTCATCCGTGAGATTGATCGCGACGAGCACCTGATTACGCGAGTCGTAGTCGGAGAACCTCGACTTCTTCACCTGGCCGTTCTTCGTGAACATCACGAGGAACCTGCTCGTCTCGTAGTCCCTCGTGTCGATGATGGCCTGGACGAACTCGTCGGCGTCGAGTGGCATCACCGACTGGACCATCACGCCTTTGGCCGTACGGTCCTTTCGGGGGATCTCGTGGGCCCGGATGCGGTACACCTTGCCGCGATTCGTGAAGAAGAGCAGGTATGCGTGTGCCGACGTGTGCATGAGGTGCGTGATGACGTCGTCGTCGCGCAAGCCTGCTCCACGAACGCCGCGGCCGCCACGGCCCTGGGTCTTGTACGCCGCAGCGATGACCGACTTGACGTAACCGGCCGCTGACATCGACACGACGATCTCTTCGTCCGCGATGAGGTCCTCGAGGGACATGTCCCCGGCATCCGGAATGATCTGGGAGCGGCGGGCATCACCGAATCTCTCTCGGAGCTCACCGAGTTCGGTGGCGATCAGGGCACGCCGCTTCTCCTCGTGCTCGAGAAGGTCCTCGAGGTGCGCGATCGTCGCCTCGAGTTCCTCGAGCTCCTCTCGCAACTTGCTCGTCTCGAGTGCGGTGAGGCGACGCAGCGGCATGTCGAGGATGTGGTTCGCCTGGATCTCGGAGAGGCTGAACTCCTCCATGAGGGCGGCGCGTGCCGTATCGACGTTCTCGGAGGAACGGATGATCTGGACGACCCTGTCGATGTTGTCGAGGGCGATGAGCAGACCGCGCACGATGTGCGCCCTCGCCTCGGCACGTGCGAGCCGGAAACGCGACCGGCGCTCGATGACGTCGAGCTGGTGATCGACGTAATGGTGCACCATCTGGGCGAGGTTGAGGGTGCGTGGCACACCGTCGACGAGGGCGACGTTGTTGACCGAGAAGGTGTCCTCGAGCTGCGTTGCCTTGAACAGCTGGTTGAGGATGACCTGGGGGTTCGCATCCTTCCTGAGCTCGATGACGAGGCGGGTTCCGTGCCGGTCGGACTCGTCGCGCAGGTCGGCGATTCCGGTGAGGGTCTTGGCACGCACCAGATCGGCGATCCGCTCCATGATCCTGTCCCGTGAGACCTGGTACGGGATCTCGGAAACCACGACCGCCATTCGCCCCTTTCTGAGCTCGACGATGTCGGTGACGGATCGGATCCGGATGGAGCCACGACCCGTTGCGAGGGAGTCGACGACCCCCTTGTTTCCGACGATGTACGCCCCCGTCGGGAAATCGGGACCCTTGACGAACTGCATCAGGTCTTCGACCGTGGCCTGGGGGTTGTCGAGCGCATGGAGGACCGCGTCACACACCTCGCCGAGGTTGTGCGGCGCCATGTTGGTCGCCATACCCACCGCGATTCCCGTGGAACCGTTCACGAGCAGGTTCGGGAACCGGCCGGGCAGGACCTCCGGCTCCTCGCGCTCGCCCGAGTAGTTGTCCTTGAAGTCGACCGTGTCCTCATCGATGCCCTCGAGCATGTGCGCTGCGAGCTTCGATAACCTCGCCTCGACGTAGCGCATCGCCGCGGGTGGATCGTCCACGGTCCCGAAGTTTCCCTGCGGGTCGATGAGCGGGTATCGCGATGCGAAGTCCTGCCCGAGCCGGACCATGGCGTCGTAGACAGCTTCCGGTGCGTGCGGGTGGAACCAGCCGACCACGTCACCGACGACACGTGACGCCTTGCGATAGGGTGTGCCGGGCCGGATGCCGGAGTCCCACATCGAGTACAGGACGCGCCGGTGCACGGGCTTGAGCCCGTCCCTGACGTCCGGGAGGGCACGCGAGACGATGACGGACATCGCGTACTCGAGGAACGAGTCGCGCATTTCCGACTCGATGTTGATCGGTTGGCTGTGCTCGGGAATGATGTCGCCGTTTGGCATGCTCGTTCGACCGTCCTATGCGTCCAGGAAGCGGACGTCTCTCGCGTTCTGTTGGATGAACCTGCGCCGGGCCTCGACGTCGTTCCCCATCAGCGTGGAAAACGTCTCCTCGGCGGAGAACTGCTCCTCGAGCTCGACGCGCAGGAGCGAGCGTTGGGCGGGGTCCATGGTCGTGTCCCACAGCTCGTCAGCATTCATCTCCCCGAGACCCTTGAACCGCTGGATGTTGATCTTGCGTCCCTCGTTGTCGCGCTTGAAGCGCTCGAGGTCGTCATCGTTCTGGATCCAGGTCGTCTTGGTCCCGATCTTCGCCGAGTACAGAGGCGGTTGGGCGATGTAGACGTAGCCGTGCTCGATGACGTGTGGCATGTGCCGGAAGAAGAACGTCAGCAGCAGCGTCCGTATGTGCGCGCCATCCACATCGGCATCCGTGAGGATCACCACCTTGTGGTATCGGGCCCTGCTGATGTCCATCTCGTCGCCGCCAGCACCCGGAGATAAACCAATAGCGCGAAACAGATTGGAAATCTCGCTGTTGTCAAGAA
>CAZYGP010000246.1:0-3142 GCA_964647265.1 uncultured Acidimicrobiaceae bacterium
CGAGCAGTCGCCCGAGCACTCGTGGATCAGGACGTGGCTAGACACGATGTTCGAGGTCCCATGGGGTGCGACATCCGAGGATCGCCTGGACCTCCAGGAGGCGTGGGCGGTGCTCGATGCGGATCACACGGGCCTCGTCGACGTGAAGGAGCGCATCGTCGAGCACCTCGCGGTTCGGAAGCTTCGCAAGGACAGGGGTCTCGAGGACGCAGGCAACCTCAGGGAGGGCGCGATCCTGCTTCTCGTCGGTCCGCCCGGCGTTGGCAAGACGTCCTTGGGCGAGTCGGTGGCGCGGGCTCTCGGCCGCAAGTTCGTGCGCGTCGCCCTCGGGGGGATTCGCGACGAGGCGGAGATCCGCGGGCATCGCCGCACCTACGTCGGTGCTCGCCCGGGTCGGGTCGTTCGGGCCCTGATCGACGCGGGGACCATGAACCCGGTGTTCCTGCTCGACGAGATGGACAAGGTCGGCTCCGATTGGCGCGGCGATCCATCGTCCGCCCTGCTCGAGGTGCTCGACCCCGCCCAGAACCACACGTTCAGGGACCACTACCTCGAACTGGACCTCGATCTGTCGGATGTGCTGTTCATCGCGACGGCCAACGTCGTGGAGACGATCCCCGCCCCGCTCCTCGACCGCACCGAGGTCATCCGCCTCGACGGCTACACCGACCTCGAGAAGGTCGCGATAGCCCGTGACCATCTCCTGCCGCGCCAGATCCGTGGTGCGGGCCTCGAGCCCGAGGAGATCGTCGTGACCGAGGAAGCCCTCGCCGCGGTGGTCGATCGGTACACCAGGGAGGCAGGGGTCCGGTCACTCGAACGCGAACTCGGCAAGATGGCTCGCAAGGTGGCGACCCGGATCGCCGTCGGCGACGATGCCCCGACCGTGGTCGAGGTCGACGAACCCGACATCAAGGAGTTCTTGGGGAAGCCGAAGGTCTGGCGCGATGAGGCGAAGGACCGAACGGCGGTTCCGGGTGTGGCAACGGGTCTCGCGGTGACCGGTGCCGGTGGCGACGTGCTGTTCATCGAGGCGACCTCGATGGACGGAGAACCGGGCCTGACGCTCACGGGCCAGCTGGGTGACGTCATGAAGGAGTCGGCACGGATCGCCCTGTCGTACGTCGAGTCCCACGAGGCCCCGTTGGGCATCGATCCGGCGTCGCTGGCCAGGAAGTTCCACCTCCACGTACCCGCGGGTGCGGTCCCCAAGGACGGGCCATCGGCCGGTATCACGATGACGACCGCACTGGTCTCGCTCCTGACGGGGCGCAACGTGAAGGGCACGCTCGGCATGACGGGCGAGATCACCTTGCAGGGCAGGGTGCTGCCGATCGGGGGCGTCAAGCAGAAGGTGCTCGCCGCCCAGCGGGCTGGGCTCACCGAGGTGATCCTGCCGGCGAGGAACGAGGCCGATCTCGACGACGTGCCGGACAGCTGCCGCGAGGAGATGACCTTCCACCTGGTCGACACAATCGACGAGGTCCTCCAATTGGCCCTCGAACCGACCTGATCCCACGCCGACGCACGGGCAGGGAGCAGGTCGTGCAAGGCGATGACGATCGACGTCAGCGCGCGATCGGAGTGTCGAGGTCTGCCCAATACGAACGGGTGACCGCCGTCCATATCGATCCGAACGCGATAGCGACGATGCCCAACCCGACCAACAGCGACTGGATGGGGATCGTCTGTGCGAGGGCACCGACGATGAGTGCCGACACCGAGATCGCGAGCATGTCGATGCCGAAGTCGAGTGCGAAGACACGGCCTCGCACGTCGTCGGGCATCAGGTCCTGGAGCCCGTAGGTGGAGAAGGTGAATTGGGAGCCACCGCCCATGTGCGCCACCAGGACGGCGACTGCTGACAGAAGGAGTGTTGGGGCGATCCCCACGAAGATGTAGGCGACGCCCCACACCACCATCATCCATCCGATCGATCCGAGGATGCGGTGCGTAGCGGGACCGATGATCGCGAGCGCGAGTATCGGACCGACCATGTTGCCGAGTCCCCTCGCCCCGAACAGGGCGCCTGTCCCGGCATCCCCGGTCTCATAGACCGTGATCGACATCAAGGCGAAGAGGGAAACCGCACCGCCCGACGTGAGCGAGTGGACACCCTTGGAGGTCAGCAGCGCCCGTACCCGCCGATGACGGAAGATGTAGCGAAAGGCACTCGAGTTCGACCGGCGGTCGTCCGTTTGCGAGAGGTGGCCGTCTTGGAGCTTCGTTGCGACACGCGCGACGAGGACGGCCGACAACAAGAAGGAGGCGGCGTTCAGCACGAACGCAGCGTCGCGTGACACGAGGGTCGCGAACACGCCTCCCGCTGCCGCGCCGAGGGCGGCCATCGTTCCCCAGGCCGAGGACATCAGGGCGTTTGCTGCGGGAAGGTCCCTTTCGCTGACGACGTTCGGCAGGGCACCCGCGGATGCCGGATAGAAGAACGCTGCCCCTGCCCCCTCCAGGAACACGATTGTCAGTGGGAACCACACGGCTCCGACTGTCTCGGTCAGGAGGAGGGCGAGGGCGAGGATGGCGCGAAGGACGTCGGACACCACGAGGACGACCTTGCGATCGACGCGATCCGAGACCAGTCCCGTCACGGGAGCGAGGAGCGCAGCGGGAAGGGCGAGGGCGGCCAGCACGGCGCTCGCGGCAAGAGGCGAGTTCGTCGTCTCATAGACGAGCCCCAACAAGGGAACGACGAGGAACCAGTCCCCGGCGAAGGACACGAGCCGTGCAAGATACAGTCGCCGGAAATCCGGGTTGAGCCGGACGAGGTTCCAGTAGACGACGAGGTGACTCACCCGATCACGCTACCGGGCTGTGAGGTTCCGTGGATGGTGGGTGGACGGAAAGGTCAGAGCTCCTCGAGGGATCACCGCCGGGTGATGAGGAGCCAGACCTCCATCTCCCCCTTGCCCTTGACGTCGATCAGGCCCTTGCGTTCGCACACGAAGAACTCGGACACCAGGTCATACGTCGCCGTGGTGATCTGGATCTCGCCGGGGAGGCTCGAGGTCTCCATCCTGCTCGCCACGTTCACGGCGTCCCCCCACAGGTCGTAGCTGAACTTCTTCACCCCGATGATCCCGGCCACGACTGCGCCGGAATTGATGCCGGTGCGGAAGCTGATCCGCCT
>CAZYGP010000247.1:0-3127 GCA_964647265.1 uncultured Acidimicrobiaceae bacterium
TGCCGTGTCGCCGCTCCTGATCCTCGCCCCGGCTCCGATGCTCGCCCTGTACGCCTTCGCACGAGTGTCCGACGCGATCGCCTGGCGCGCCGTGATCATCGCTCTCGCAGGAACCGCCGGAGGTGCCCTCCTGCTCAGCCCATGGATCTGGGATCACACGTTCGAGACGATCGCGCGTGCCGGCTACGCCTACTGGAACGTCTCATCGATCGTGGTCGGAGCCACGATCGCGGTGGCGATTGCGGCTGTCGTGGCTGCCGATCGGGCACGCGGGATCGCTGCGGGGTGGGGTGTCGTCCTGCTCGGTTCTGGTGTGTACCTGTCGCGGTCGGGAAGCATCGGCCTGGGAACCGAGACCGAGTCGGCAGGGCTGGCGATCGCCGGCCTCGGCCTCGCCGTCGCGATCGGGATCGTGGCGGACGTGATCGGAGCCCATGACGCGACACGGTGGCGCCGCCTCGCTGCGGGTGTCGGCGGAGTGGGCATCGTCGTCCTGCTCGTCGCTTCGTCAGTGATCCTCCTCGGCGGCCGAATCGGCCTGCCCGGCGACCGGTACACGAACCTCCTCTCCTTCACGCTCGCGACAGAAGGAGAGGCCCAGCGGAGTCGGGTGCTCCTCGTCGGACCGTCCCACCTGATGCCGGGGGACAGCCGCACGTTCGAGGGGGGGTCCTACCGGGTCGTCTCACCACCGGTTCCCGACCTCGGGGAGGCGAGGCTTGGCGATCGTGGCGATCTCGACCTGTTCCTCGAGCAGCGCCTCGGTGTGATCGTCTCCGGGGAGACGCGGCGCGCCGGAGCTGAGCTTGCCCCGTTCGGCGTTCGGTGGATCGTGATCCTCGGAGACAGTGATGGGTCCGATGCCGACGAGGAAAGCCTCGCGTGGAGGCAGGTGTTCGCGGGACAACTCGACCTTCTCCCGCTCAGCGCAGGTGTCGAGGAGGCCGTGTTCGTCACCGACATCGAGCCAGTCTCGCGCGCCCTGACGTCCTCAGCGACGGAGTGGTCCCGCGAAGGCTGGGTCTACAGAGGCCCATCGGAACCCGGACGGGTGTTCGTGGCCGAGAACCCGGATCCGCGCTTCGGGCCGGCTCCATGGCTCGAGACGGCATTCGCGAATGAGGTCGGAGCGGAAGATGGTGTCATCACGTACGCCGCCGATGCAGATGAACGCTGGCAGGCGGTCGGAGTCGCCCTGTCCATGGTGGCCCTCATCGGTGTCGCGGTGTGGGGGAGGCGTTCGGCGTGAGACGCGTCCTGCTCCTCCTGCTCGCCGGTGTCCTCGGCGCGGTCGGCCTCATGCAAGTGGCGCCGCCGCCGGCTGGTGCACCGGACTTCGGTTCCCCCACGACGGACGATCCCGGTGGTGGTGCGGTCGCATCACCGAGCGCCTGGTACTGCCCGTGGGTCGAAGCGGGCGACATCGTCGACTCCGACGTCATCGTGGTCAGCGAGCCCACGGTCGATGTCGGGCTGACCCTGCTGCACCCGATCTCGAACGAGGAGCCGGAGTTCTTCGAATCGGAGCTCGTTGGGCCCGGTGCAGCCGGCATCTCGACAGGGAGCGTGCTCAGGGTCGGGGAATCACCTGCGATCGTCGAGATCTCGAATGGACCGGCCGCGGTTGCATCGATGCAGTATGCGGACAAGTTCATCTCCGCTGACCAGTGCATCGTGTCCGTGCCGAAGATCTGGTACCTCCCCGGCGGATCGACACGAACAGGCACCATCACACAGCTCCGACTGTTCAACCCATTCGCGGATGATGCCGAGGTCGTCATCACGGCATACTCCGAGTTCGGGATCGACCTCGTCGCGGAGCTCGGTGGCTTCGATGTGGCAGGCCGATCGTGGACGACGATCGACCTCGAGCCATACCTTCCATTCCGTGACGAGCTCGCCCTCACGGTCACCGCCACGCAGGGACTCGTGATCCCCGCACTGGTGCGTTCCGACGACCGGGGGGAGGCGATGTGGCCGGGAACCGGTCCCGCCGAGACATGGGACTTCCCGATCGTGACAGCGGGTGGCCTCGAACCGTTCATCACGGTCATGTCAGCTGGCGATGATGACATCGTCGTGACCGTCGACATCTTCACGGCCGAGGGGGCAATCCGCGACGCTCGCGAGATCACGATCGAATCCACGGTACCCGGTGTCATACCCCTCGCCGACCTCGCTGCACCGCCGTTCGGTGTCAGGGTGAGGGCGAGTTCCCCGATCGGCGCATCAGTGATCGCGGTCGCCCCGACGGCCGACCCTGACGACGTGGACAGTGAGATCCCGCCGGTCGACGAGACGACGACCACACTCGATGACACTACGACGTCTGTTCCCGACGCTGCGTTCGTGACCGGCCTCGCGGGAACCGTGGGCCTCGCACGACCCGCATCGGAGTGGTTCGTGCCGCTCGACACGCTCCCGGACGCAGAGACGACGATGTGGATCCTCAACGCCGGGCTCGAGCCTGTTTCGGTTGTGTACCAGCCGCTCGGCGAGCTCGAGTACGTCCCCGGTGAGCCTGTCGTCGTGCCCGCAGAGTCGATCCTGGGTGTCCCCGTCGAGGTCGGTATCGGGCATTTCGGGTACAGGGTCGTCGCCGACGGTCCCGTCACGGTCGCATGGGCCATCCAGGGCCAGAGGGGCGTCGCCCTCGCGTCGGGGATCGCTGTGCAGTGAGCGATGTCGTCGTCAGGCTCGGCGTGGTGGCTGGGGTCGTCGTCGTCGCCGCGGTCATCGCGTTCGTGATCAGGCGACTCGCCAGGCCACCCCATCCCGGGATCTCCGTTGGCGACCTCGGTGATCGTCCCGGCGTCATCTTGTTCACTTCGACGACGTGCTCGACGTGCAAGGAGACGATCGCCTTCTACGAGCGCATGGGCGTGCCCTTCCGTGAAGTCACGAACGAACTCGAGTCGCAACGGTTCGATGAATGGGGAATCGTCGCCGTTCCGCTCACTGTGGTGGTCGACGCCGAAGGCACTGCCATCCGGACCTTCTCGGGCTCACCGAGGAAGCGTCCGCTCGTCGCGGCGCTGTCCGCTGCGGGGATCGCGCGCACCACGCAGTGATGGTGTGCCAGGGTGAACGATCCTTGGTTTGGCGTTCCGCTTCGCCTAGCTTGATG
>CAZYGP010000248.1:0-3125 GCA_964647265.1 uncultured Acidimicrobiaceae bacterium
TCTACCCTTTCTGGCTTTTCGGGCCGTGTTTAATGCTATTGCAATAGCCTGCTTTTGTGGTTTACCACGTTTCATTTCCTTGCTAATGTTACTACCAACCGACTTTTGGCTATAGCCTTTATTGAGTGGCATTTTCATCCTCCGTCAATGACATTACTTCACGGCCAATAGCGGGGCCACCGTAGCTGACAATAGCGTTTTTAAGCAAACTCTTAACCAGTGTTAGCTTTTGTCTTGCATCCACAGGCGTTACAAGAATCTCTTGCAACTGACCTGCAAGCTGTTGGTTAAAACGCTGGTCAATAAGGCCAGCATCAATCAGCCTATCGCCAATGTACTTCCATTTGTCAGCAGCCGTCTTGGGGCTGGAACTAGCTAAATCAGCAACCACTTGCGATACGGCATCTGCAAAACGCTCTTTGCCAGCAGGGTTAGCAAGAATGACTTTAGCTGTCTCAGTAAGCTCATTGGTCTTTTCAGACATAACAAGATCACGCACCCTAGCAGGCCCAGATTGATCGCCTCTGGTAAGTAGATCAGCCGTTTCTTGAGCAGACTTCCTCAGCGCCGCAGCCTCTTTGGTTAGCCCGGTAGCTACCTGTTCAGCCGCACCGACTTCAGCTTTACCGGCACGCTCTGCCTGCTCTTGCAAAGCACGCTGTTGGCGTTGTACTGCTTTAGCAGAAGCGCCTAGCTGTTGTTCTGCTCCACCAGTAATGTCACGAAATTGCTGTTCGCCAGCGGTAATAGCTTGCTGAGATTGTCGCTCACCGGCTGCGGTTAGCTCACCTACTCTACGCTCACCAGTACGCTCTACACGCTTTGCGGCTCTTTCCCCAGCCTCTTCAACACGGCGAGTAGCGATTTCAGTGGTGCGAGGAATAGTACGCATTTCAGTGCCTAAAACCTCTGCTAACGTGCGACGACGACCTGATACACGCTCGGCAGTGCCAAGACGCTGTGCGCCAGCCATAAGCTCTTGTTGAAGGCGTGGGAAGGTATCTAGCCAGTCTTGCGTCTTGCGGTCAGTAAGGAATCGTTGAACAGCAAGGCCATCTGCATTTTGAAGAGTATTTGCAACATAGCTACGTGCAATGTTTTCTGCTTGTTCTGGGCCAACAGTCTCTACCAACTGCGATACACCCTGTTTAGATGAAAACACTTTGTCAGCCAGACTAGCGGGGTCAACCTTAAATTGGGCAAAGTCAGCCTCTTCGCGGCCTGTAACCCGTTTAGCTAGGTTATTGACAAACCGATTGATAGGTTGCGAGTCAGCTTTGTACTTTTCTAAAAAGGAAGCAAATTTAGGCGCAAACTCTTTTTGTGTGGATTCAACTAAGTCAGATAATCGACCAGCCATTTGTTGACCAATAGCGTCATATCCCTCTGCGGGTAAACCCGATGCACGATCACGCAAACTACGGCGAATGATCTCTAGCTGCTCAAACGAGGGGCGTAGCGCCACGTCGATTACTTGGCCGCCATCGCCTTGGAGACGACGAAATCCTTGCAATACGTCTCTGATGCTTTGTATTTGGTTGCGAATCGTACCCTCTGGAACACCTACGGTGCCCGTTACAGGGTTTCGCAACATTGTGTTTAGTTCTTGAACCGCATTTTGTGCCGATTTGGTTTGGGCAAAGGAAGCGCCAGCCGCCTCTTTTTGGAAGGCTTCGCCAAATGCTTCTTGAGAATACGTCTTAGCATTGTCAGACCTTGTTTTGCGTAAACCATCAAGCACCGAGGTAAACCCAGTGCGAATGTCCTCACCAATATCGCTAATTTTTTTAGGTTCGCCAACTTGAACTTGAGCTTGCTGCACTCGCTGTTGACCAGTAGTACGCAAACGATCACGGGTGCCACGCAATCTTTGTATTCTTTGCTGTGCTTGCGACGCAATCTGATCGGCCTGTTGCTGTGCTTGCGCTATAGCTTGGTCAGCATCAATACGGGCCACCGACTGCAACTGAGGCGACTGGCCCTGCACTTGTTGCATGATCTGGTTAGCACGCTGTCTGCCTGCTTCAATAGCTTGCCTTGCACGGGTATCTGCATCTTGCCGCAACCCTATGGAGGCGTTTTCAAACTGGCTTTGCAGGGCACCAATACGCTGCTGGGTATTGGCATCAATCTGACCTGCACGGGCTTGTGCCGCCGTAACTAGCTCGTTTGCTTGTTGCTCTAGGTTTAACGCTTGCTGCTCTGCTTGAGACACCCTTTGTTGGGCTGTACGGGCAAGCATATCGGCCACTTCTTTTTGGGCTTGCAAGCTGGACTTGCCGCCACGAATTGCTCGGCAGTCATGCTACCGGGTTGAGCCGCTTCACGCTCTAACATTTGACCAATAGTTGCTGTCCTCGAGGCTCCGGGCACCCCCATTGCTTGTAAACCACGGCCAATAATAGTGCTACCTAAACCGCCTAACTGACGGGGAATCTCAGGGCCAAACGTGCCAGCCAAGAAACGTGCAACTTCTGCTTGCATAGGACTGCCGCCACGGGCCTCTACAACTTGTCCACCAGTCTCGCCCATCAAACCACCAAGTAAGCCGTATCCAGCCTGCCCTAGCCTTTGGCCTCGCATTGCTTGCCCAGTAGAAAGGAGAAAGGGCGCAGCAGGTGCGGTAACAGGAAATGCGGCGGCAGCACCACCAGCTAATGTAAATAGGTCTGGAGCAATAGCACCTAACGCAGCGCCTAAGCCACCAGCCGTGCCAATCTCTGTGCCACGTTCTTTGAGGGTTTTACGCTGTGGTGAAGGTTGCTCAGTGGTCGGTTGAGGTTGTTTAAGGTAGTCATCAACATCAAATACCGATTTTGGCTGTGGCGAACCTAAAAATTGGTCAGCATCAAAACCGTTTTGTTTTGGCTGAGATGTCCTTAAATACTCATCTGGATCGAAGGCCATTTAACGAACTCCCAGTTTTCTTAAAATTTCCGCAGATCGTGGATCATTAGGATTTTCATAAGCGTAACTAAGTGCCGCACGATCTTGTTCGCTCATACGAGCGCCTTGAACTTCAACAGAATCTTGGATTGTTTCAAAAATAAGCGATTGATTAAGAAGCATTTGCATGGACTTGCCTAAAGTTGCTTTATTTGCTGACATAACACTCAAAACATCTT
>CAZYGP010000249.1:0-3123 GCA_964647265.1 uncultured Acidimicrobiaceae bacterium
AGTCCCGGTAGCTGTTGTCCCAACTGGCTTCGAGCCGCCTGAACGGAATCGCCGAGCGGGCGTTGGTATCCACCGAGCCACCCTCCGCCCGGAAGATGTAGTGGAACTTCGGCGTCGTCACCTCGGGCACCGTCGTGGTGGTGGTCGGGGGCTCGGTGGTCGTCGTGGTCGGGGGCTGTGTCGTAGTGGTCGTGGTGGGGGCCTCGGTCGTGGAGGTCGTGGTGGGGGCCTCGGTCGTGGAGGTCGTGGTGGGGGCCTGAGTCGTGGTGGTCGTGGTGGTGGCCTCGGTGGTCGTTGTGGTGCCGCCCTCCGGGCCCTGGAGGGCCGCGTCCTCACCGCTCGCGCCGCCGGCGAGCAGGAAACCGCCCACGAGGCCGACGGCGAGGACCAATGAACCCACACCCACGACGAGCATGATGAGCGGCGTCCGGGACGTTTGTGGTTCCATCCTGCGCCTCCTCGATCGGCCGTTTCGGTAGGTGCCGAGTCGGAACCCACGGTGAGAGGGTCGCCATCACCCTAGCGAGACCCCTCCGCGGGGTCGAGGGACGAGGCTGGATCCAACCCACACCGGGCAGAGCAATGCAATGGCCGGGTTCACCTAGAAGGGAAGCAGAGCCATCACGCTCTCGACCTGCTCGAGTTGGCGCTCCGACCAGTCCAGGAGCTCATCTCCCCACACGAGGGTGATCGCCGCGAGCAGGTTGATACCGCTGTGGAGGGCGATGGCCATCGAGAGGTCTCCCCTTCGGAGTGCCACCCAGCCGAGGACGATGCCGAGTGCGAAGAGGCCAGGCACGACGGCGATCGCGTTCGGGTCGATGAGGTGCACGCTTGCGAACACTGCCGCTGACACGATGATGGAGACCCACTTCCCGAAAGAGGATCTCAGGATCGACAGGAGCATGCCCCGGAAGATGATCTCCTCGATGATCGGTGCCGCAACTGCCACCGCGGCAATGATCAGCAGCTGCTCGATGAGGGTCTCGCTCGCTCCGGCGATCTCGGTGACGCTCTGATCAGGTGGATCGTCACCGAAGACCCAGAACACGAATGGGGCGGTGATCAGGGCGATCGCGATCTGGAGGAGCATGCCGGCAGGGACGCCCCACCAGTCACCCGGCTTGACTACGAACCCCGTGTCCGCTGCCAAGGAACCGGAGCCCCGTCTCCGTGAGATCAAGACGATCGCGGACAGGCTTCCTGCAGCCTGGCCGAGGAAGATGAGGGAAAAGGGGATCGGATCGAAGGGATCCTCACCAACGATCATGACGGCGAAGGTCACCACCAGGGATCCCGCGATGCCCGCGACGAAGGCGAAGAAGACGTCCCGGATGCGCCACTTGGCGGACGGGAGGTATCCCGGGGGTCGTTGCGGCGGTGCGGAGGACTCCATCATGGCCGATGAACGATATGGGCCGCCTCGGCATAGGCCGCCCACTCGGCACCGATGCGACGGTAGGCGTCATCGTGGCCGAGGCCGAACAACCGCAGACGTAGGTACTCGGAAACGTATCGGCACAGGAATCGCACCGCACCCTGCTCACGCCACTGTCGAACGTGGACGAGTTCGTGGGCTGTGAGCTCGGGCATGGCGCCAGTGAGCACCGCATCGACGATGTCGGAGCGGACGAATACGGTGGACCGGATCGTGATTGCAGCGGCCCGCTTCCCCATCAGTCGTTCCAGCACGGGAGGCATCGGTCGGAAGGCCACCCCGTCCAGGGACACGTCAGGCACGTCGATGCCGGCGCGAGACATGACGAGCGTCCCCGGTGTGATCACACGACGAGGCTGACGACGTTCGGCAGGCGGGCGATCACTTTGCGCGGCTCCGAGCCACCTGTGTGGGCGAGGACACGTTCGGATGCGAGGGCGAGCCTGACCGCCTCCTCCTCGGTGATCGCGACGGGGACCTCGATGCGGTCCCTGACCTTGCCGTTGACCTGGACCACCATGATCGTGGTCTCTTCGATGACGAGGTCGGCGTCGTATACCGGCCAAGGGGCGACCGCTATCGACGATGCCTTCCCCATACGGTGCCACAGCTCCTCCGCGATGTGCGGAGCCAATGGTGCGAGGAGCCTCGGCAGCACCGACGCGACATCGGCTGGTACCCGCTCCTCGGCGACCAGGGCGTTGTTGAGTTCGAAGAGCCTCGCCACGGCCGTGTTGAACTGGAGGTTCGCCATGTCGTGGGACACCGCATCGATGGTCTTGTGGAGGAGGACGCGGAGGTCGCCGTCGGACGGCGTGTCGCTGACAAGCAGCGCATCGGTCTCGTCGTCGACGAAGTTGCGCCAGAGTCGCTGGAGGAACCGATGGACACCGACGATGTCGCGCGTGGACCACGGGCGGGACGTGTCGAGCGGACCCATGAACATCTCGTACAGGCGGAGGGTGTCGACGCCGTACTCATCGAAGATGTCGTCCGGATTGACGGAGTTCTTCAGCGACTTGCCCATCTTGCCGTACACCCGGGTGACCGGCTCCCCCTCGAACGCGTAGCCGTCCTCCGTCTCGACGACCTCTTCGGCGGGGACATACACACCCCTCGCATCCTGGAACGCGTCGGCGAGTATGTATCCCTGGTTGAAGAGCCTGCGGAAGGGTTCCGGTGTGTGGACATGGCCGAGGTCGAAGAGAACCTTGTGCCAGAACCGGGCATAGAGCAGGTGAAGTACGGCGTGCTCGACCCCACCGACGTAGAGGTCGACACCTTCGTCTCCCATCCAGTATCGCTCCGCCTCCGGCGACACGAGGGAGTTGTCGTTGTCGGGGTCGAGATAGCGCAGGTAGTACCAACAGGAACCCGCCCACTGCGGCATCGTGTTGAGTTCCCTCGTGTACGTGACACCGTCGATCTCGACGAGCTTCCACGAGTCCGGTGCCCGGTCGAGGGCAGGCGTGGGCTCGGCGTGCTCATCGTCTGATGCGTGGGGCCGGTAGTCGTCCACCTCAGGGAGCTCCAACGGGAGGCTCGACTCTGGTGCGGCACGTAACTCACCGTTGGGACCATGGAGGATCGGGATGGGCTCTCCCCAGTAACGCTGCCTCGAGAAGAGCCAGTCACGAAGCTTGTAGGTGATCGTTCCCTCACCGTGGCCGTTCACCGTCAGCCAT
>CAZYGP010000250.1:0-3099 GCA_964647265.1 uncultured Acidimicrobiaceae bacterium
CGTGATCGCGATCACGGGCACGGTGAACTCGCCGCGCCGCTTGACCGCGAGATCCAGCAGGGCCTTCATCGTGTCGTCGACCACGATCCTCGGCTCAGCGAGGCCCTCATACGACCGATCGACGATCGCCACCGCGGCACCACGTGCGATTGCGTCTGGCACGAACTCGTGCCCGTCGAACCGATCACCACGGATCGCCACGAACACCGCACCGCGGACGTCCGCACGGCTGTCCGTCGAGACGAACCCGACGGTGCCATCGCCATCGCCGACCAGCCGTCCAGAGACGGCGGATGCGACCGAATCCAGCGACCAGCCGAGGTGTGCGGATGCGCTCACGCACTCGATCCCATGTCGGCGAGCGCAGCCCTGGCCACCGTCCGATCGTCGAATGGCAACATCTGGCCTGCGACCTCCTGTTCGGGTTCGTGACCCCTCCCAAGGACGAGCACGACATCTCCTGCCGCCGCGGTCCCGATCGCGGCGTCGATCGCTTCCCGCCTGTCGATCACGACGCGAACGTCGCCAGCGCGTGCAGACAGTGCGCCTTCCTGGACTACACGGGCGATCGCGACGGGGTCCTCCGAGCGAGGATTGTCCGTCGTGACGATCATGATGTCGGATCCCAGCGCTGCCGCCGAGCCCATTGCCGTGCGCTTGCCATGGTCCCTGTCCCCTCCTGCCCCGAGGACGACGATTGTGCGCGCGAACCCCATCTCGGCGATCGTGGCGAGCACGGCCTCGATGGCGTCCGGTGTGTGCGCGTAGTCGACGACGACCGTGACATCGCGTTCATGACCCACGACCTCCATCCGACCAGGGATCGGCCGCATCGCCGCGAGACCGGCGGCTGCATGTTCGAGGTCGACTCCGTCGCTCAGCAGGAGGCCGACCGCCACGAGTGCATTCTCCACGTTGAACGCACCAAGAAGGGGAAGCGATACGGTGGCGCTCTGGCTGCGGTGGGTGATGGTGAAGGTCGATCCGGCCCGCCTCATGGCCATACCGCTCGCGTACAGGTCGAGGTCGTTCGTCCAACCGACCGTCGTCACGCGCAACGGGGTCGTTCGTGCGATGTCACGACCGGCCGCGTTGGAAACGTTCACGACGGCCGCATCCGCGCGGCCGTGCGTGAAGAGCTCCTTCTTCGCCCCGAGGTAGGCGGCCATGCTCCCATGGAAGTCGAGGTGATCCTGCGTCAGGTTCGTGAACCCGACGGCACGGAAGTGGATCGCGTCGGCGCGGTGGAGCGCGAGCGCGTGGGACGACACCTCCATCGCAACCGACTCGATCCCGGCGTCACGCATCGTCGCGAGGAGGCGTTGGAGATCTGAGGACTCTGGGGTCGTACGGCTGAGTGGCACGGGAACACCGGCGTACCTGGATCCGAGCGTGCCGACGATCCCGTGGGGTCGTGTGACGGACTCCCACACCGCCTCACACATGTGGGTGACCGTCGTCTTGCCGTTCGTCCCGGTGACGCCGATGATGGAGAGCCCGTCATCGGGCCGATCGTGTGCCTCGCGTGCCGCCACCGCCATCGCGGGTCTCGTGTCGGCGACCACCAGGACGGGAACCGCAGCTCCGAGCCCGGAGCGATCGATCGGGCGCTCTGCGAGGATCGCTGTCGCGCCAGCGGACACGGCCGATCCGATGAAGGCGTGCCCATCGTGGTGCGCTCCCGCGATGGCCACGAACAGCGAACCCTCGGCAACCGCACGAGAATCATGGGTGACGTCGGTCACGACCATAGACCGGTCGGTGGCTTCGATGCGGGCCCCGAGGCTGTCTGCGATCTGTCCGAGCGTCGCTGCCACGGCCCTACTCCCGGTCCGGTGCGATTCCGAGCTGGTGCAGGGCGTTCTGCGTGATCTCCGCGAACGCCGGTGCAGCAGACGCGCCGCCGAGGGACAGATCCGCCCCATCGTCCAGTGTGCCCTTTGGCGTGTCGAGCACGACCACGACCACGATCTCGGGATCGTCCAGGGGTGCCATGCCGATGAACGACGCGATCGTGTCTTCGCTGTAGCGCTCGAGGTCGACGTCGAACTTCTGGCTCGTACCCGTCTTCCCGCCCGAGGTGTAGTCGGACATCCTCGCCCGGATCCCGGTGCCTTCGTCGCTCTCGACGACCCGCCCGAGCATGCGTCGCATCGTCGCTGCCGTGTCCGGCGACACGACGGCCCTCGTGCGCGGTTTCGTCAGGATCCGCTGACCGTCGGCCCTGATGATCTCCCGAACGAGGTGCGGTTCGACCCACACGCCGTCGTTGGCGATGGCGCCGTACACAGCTGCCATCTGAAGCGGGGTGGTGCCCACGGCATAGCCGATCGCGATCGACGAGCCACTCGTCCTGGTCCATCGGGTCGTCGGATTCAACTGGCCGTGCCGCTCACCGGCGACGTCGAGTCCAGACGGCGCTCCGAGGCCGAAGGCAGTGAGATACTCATAGTGGAGCTCGTTGCCGAGCCTCCTCTGGATCTCGATCGTTCCGACGTTCGACGAGCGCATGACGACGTCTGCAACGGACATCCACTCCGGGTTCGATCCGTGGTCCTCGTACTCGAAGTCACCGACAACCAGCGAGTCCGGTGTGTCGATCGGCGTGTCCGGCGTCACGACACCTTCTTCGATTGCGGCGGCGACGGTGACGACCTTGAGTGTCGAGCCCGGCTCGTAGATGTCTGCAACGGCCCGGTTTCGCAGGACCTCTGGCACGGCTTCGGATCGGTTGTTCAGGTCCAGTCCCGGCCAGCTGACCATGGCGAGGATCGCCCCCGTCCTCGGGTCGAGCACGACGACGGAGCCACCGACCGCGTCCGTGAGCTGGATGGCCTTCCTCAGACCCTGCTCCGCGGCGAACTGCACCTCCCTGTCGATCGTCGTGATCACGTCCGCCCCAGCCGTCGCCGGCTCGAGGAGGATCTCACCCTGTGGGATCACGCGTCCCGAGGGATCGCGTTCGACGATGAGCCTTCCCGGCTCACCCTGGAGCTCGGAGTCGAACGTCTTCTCGATGCCCTCGATCCCGCTGTTGTCCTCGTACCTCGTCAAGCCGACCACCTGCGCAGCGATGTGACCCGCGGGATACACCCGAAG
>CAZYGP010000251.1:0-3088 GCA_964647265.1 uncultured Acidimicrobiaceae bacterium
GAGCCGGTCCTGACCGCCGACGACATCGAGGCGGCCGTGGCCGAGATGGAGGCCATGATCGATGGCGAGGTGACACTGCGATCCAACGAGGTCGGATTCCGCACCTCTTTCTCCGCGAGCCAGCTCGCGTCAGCAGCCAGAGCCGACATCAGCGCAGCGGGTGATGCGATGGTGGTCTCGTTCGACGAACAACGCATCCTCGAGATCCTCGAGCCACGCCGGGGCGAATACGAGATCCAACCGATCGACGCCGCATTCGACATCGACCTGGAAACAGACCGGATCCGGGTGATACCGGGACGCAGTGGCACCCTGCTCGACGTCCCTGCACTCTTGACAGAGCTCAAGCGGGCGGCACTCGGTGACGGCACAGGGGTGTTCCCGCTGGTGGTCGGTGCGGAACCTGCCTTCACGACCGAGGAGGCCGAGACGTACACATCCCTCAGAAAGCTCTCGGAGTTCACCACGACCCATCCCGCCAGGGAGGACAGGGTCACCAACATCCAGCAGATTGCACGCGACGTCGATGGAGCAATCATCCAGCCGGGCGCCGAGTGGTCTGTCAACGAATGGGTAGGGCAACGCACCGAGGCGAAGGGCTACATTCCCGCTCCCGCGATCATCAATGGCGAACCGTACTGCTGCGACCACCCTGCGAACATCGGGGGCGGCGTCAGCCAGTTCGGCACGACGATCTTCAACGCGATCTTCTACGCATGTCTCGAGGACGTCGAGCATCGTCCGCACTCCCTGTCCTTCGCCCGGTATCCCAAGGGCCTCGAGGCGACCCTCGGGTACCCGCACCCCGATGTGCGATTCCGCAACAACACGGACGCTCCGGTGATCATCAAGACGGCCTACACGGACACGAGCATCACCGTGAAGATGTACGGGGACAACGGTGGAAAGATCTGTACGGCGCAGACATCCGAACCCGAACAGATCGTTGCGTTCGAGGAGGAACTCGTCGCGGACACCGAGGCCATCGTCGAACCCGGTGCACGCGTGAAGGAACGCGACGGCATCGACGGATACCTCGTGCGCGTCGAGCGGATCGTCACGCATCCCGACGGCAGGGAGGAGATCGACCTCGAGCTCGTGTGGCGGTACTCGACGCTGACCGAGCGATACATCGTCCACCCGTGTGAGGTCACAGGTGAGCCCGTCAACTGCCCCGTCAGGCTTCCGTCACTCGTGAACGCGACGTGGGAGGATGCGCTGGCGACTCTTCAGGAGCTCGGGCTGCTCGCCGCACGCGTATCCACCCCTGTCGAGGATCCCGATCGCGATGGCGCCGTGGTCGACCAGAATCCTTCTGCCGGTGAGTGGGTCACACCCGGATCGACCATCACGCTCACGGTCGGTGAGTTCGCCGGGGATGTTGACGACGACGGCTGACGCACGGGCCCGGGGTGGGACCCCCGGCCCTGGCCCGTCACGCAGCGGGATAGAAGAGCAGGAACTCCTCGATCACACTCGATGTGGACGCGACTGCCTCATCGGTCCAGCCGCCGCTCCGCGCCGCGATCACGACGTTCTGGGCGACGAACACCCTGGTGAGCGAACCGTCCGACTCGAACAGGTCCACAGCGAGCCTTGCGGGGAACGAGGTTCCCAACCTCGCAGCCTCGAGCGTTGCAAAACTCTCGCCATCGGTTCCCGTCAGTGAACGGTCGGTGGCGATGACGGCCGAGTCGTCGATGATGCGCGCTTCACGTATCGTGATCCGTTGTCCCACGTTTCCTCCTGTGGCGTCGACCATCCTACGACCGGCGCCGGGACACGGCGTCGATCAGACGGGGTGGAGAACGTCTCCCGAACCGATCACATGCAGCTTCATCACGTTCGTAGAGGACTGCTGATTGGGCGGCACGCCGGCCACCATGATGACCCCCTCGCCACGCTCCACGAGGCCGTCCTCGAGGAGCCGCTTCTCCGCAGCGGCGATCATGTCGTCGGTGGAGTGAACGCGATCGAGCATCATCGGCCGGATGCCTCCGTAGGCTGCCATTCGACGATACGTTGCGACGATCGGGGTGAACGCGAACACGTCGGCCTTCGGCCGGTACTTCGAGAGCAACCGCGCCGTCGTACCGGACTCGGTGAACGCAACGATCGTCGACAGGCCCAGCCGATCGGCCGTGTCGACGCTCGCCTCAGCCGTCGCGGATGCGAAGACGGCCCCTTCGCTCAGGTTCGAGATGTGCGCGGCGCGACCCCAATCAGGGGCGACCTCGGCCTCGGAGCAGATCACGTCCATCGCGCGCACGGCCCTATCGGGATAACTGCCGATCGCCGTCTCCGCCGACAGCATCACTGCGTCCGTTCCGTCGAGCACCGATCGATACACGTCCGTGACCTCGGCGCGGGTGGGCCGTGGCGCCGAGATCATCGACTCGAGCATCTCCGTCGCCGTGATGGAGATCTTCCCTGCCGCATTCGTCTTCGACAGGATCTCGGTCTGGGCCCGTGGAACCGACTCGAGATTCAGCTCGACACCGAGGTCGCCCCTAGCGACCATTGCCCCCGCGGCCTCCGTGAGGATGTCATCGAGGTGGAGGTATCCGACCGCCGTTTCGATCTTGGCGATGATCGGCAGGTCGCCTGCGACGTCGCGGACCGACCTGATGTCACGTCCTGAGCTCACGAAGGACGCTGCGAGGAGGTCGAAGCCGAGGCTCTGGCCGAAGGCGAGATCGTCCTCGTCCTTCGTCGTGACGACGGGAACGGTGGTTCGCGCACCGGGAAAAGCCGCGCCCTTGTGATCCTTGAGGATGCCTCCGTCGGTGACGAGGGCGACGACGCCGTCACCGGAGACCTTGGTCGCCTTCAGCTCGATCAATCCGTCCGCGAGCAGGATCTTGCCCCCAACCTCCATCGTCACGTTCTCGAGATAGGCGACGTGGACGCGTGACTCGTTTCCAAGCCCAGATCCCGGCAGGAGGGTGACTGTCGAGCCGCGGGCCAGTTCCACCTGACCATCGGGAAACTCACCGACCCGGATCTTCGGACCCTGGATGTCCTGCATGATCGCAACCGGCACATCGAGCGAGTCCGCGATGTCGCGAACGAGGCGGAACCTCCGCGC
>CAZYGP010000252.1:0-3080 GCA_964647265.1 uncultured Acidimicrobiaceae bacterium
GAGAGGATCGACTTCGCCAATGGCGAGCTCGTCCTGCTCGGCGCATACGTCGACTCGAGGGCGCCGTTCGTCGGCAGGTCCCTCGCCGACCTCCGCGACACGGTCGTGGGATGGGATTGGCTCGTCGTCGCCGTGATCCGCCACGGCGAGACGATCATCGCGCGGGGCGGAACCACGATGGAGGCAGGCGACCACGTCCTGATGATGGCGAAGAAGGAAAGCACGGAAGAGGCCTATCGATGGCTCGGCCTTTCCAGCCGCCCTGCCGAGACGGCCATCGTGATCGGCGGGACCCGTGTTGCACGACTCACCGCGCAGTTGCTCGCCAGCAAGGGAATCCGGACGACGATCATCGATTCGGACATGGATCGGTGCAGGGTCATGGCGAGGGAGCTACCCGATGTGCTCACGGTGTGCGGCGACGCGACCGATATCAGGTTGATGCGCTCCGAGGGTGTCGCTTCAACCGACACCGTCATGGCCCTCACGGGGTGGGACTCGGAGAACGTCCTCGCGGCCCTCGTCGCCAAATCCCTCGGTGCAGGGGAGGTCATCGCCCGCTTCACGAACACGGACCTCATCGGCCTCCTTTCGGGAATCGGGCTCGACGCAACCGTGTCGTCACGGCTCTCCGCGGCCAATGAGATCCTCCGATTCGTCCGGCGCGGCGTCATCCACTCCGTGGTGACATTCTCCGACTCCGATGCCGAGGCCATCGAGTTGGAGGTGGGACCGGGGAGCGAGGCGATCGGACGGACCCTCGCCGACCTGAAGCTCCCGCACTCGCTCATCATCGGAGGCATCCAGCGAGGTGCGGAGGCGTTCGTGCCGAGGGGCACGACGACGATCGAACTCGGCGATCACATCATCGCCATCGCCCTCCCCGATGCGATCGGTGCGGCTGAGAAGCTCTCCGGCTGAGATGTCGCTCCGTCATCTCCTCCACGTCGTGGGCGCCGTGCTCGGCGCCATCGGCGTTGCGATGCTCACACCTGCCTTCGTCACCATCATCTACGGCGAGTGGTCGGACCTGCCGGGACTCCTCGGGGCGGCGGCGCTCACCATGATCATCGGATTCGCCCTCTGGAAGGGATTCGACCGACCGGGCGAATTGCCCACGAGGGAGGGCTTCGCGGCCGTGGGGCTCTCATGGATCGCGATCTCGATCTTCGGCATGCTCCCGTACCTGCTGACCGGTGCCATCGACAACCCGACGGATGCCTTTTTCGAGTCGGCTGCAGGGTTCACGACCACGGGAGCGTCGATCATCCCCGACCCAGGGACGCTCTCGCACGGCATCGCCTTCTGGCGATCCTTCACGCAGTGGATCGGCGGCATGGGCATCATCGTCCTGTCCATTTCCATCCTCCCCCTCCTCGGCATGGGCGCGGTGCAGCTCGCGAGGGCCGAGGCACCGGGCCCCATGCCCGACAGGCTCACCCCGCGGTTCTCCGAGACGGCCAAGCGGCTCTGGCTCGTGTACGTGGTCCTGACACTCGCCCAGGTGCTGATCCTGTGGGTGGGGGACATGTCGTTGTTCGAATCGGTGGTCCATTCCTTCACGACGCTGTCGACCGGTGGCTTCAGCACCAATGCGGGTTCGATCGGCGCCTACTCCGCCTACACGCAATGGGTCGTGATCGTGTTCATGCTCCTCGGAGGCACGTCCTTCGCGCTCCACTACAGGTTCGTGAGGCGCGACAGGAAGGCGTACCTCAAATCACCGGGACTCCGGGTCTACCTGGGCATCGCCATCGCCGCCGCCGCGATGATCGCGATCGCGAACCGGGGCGTATCGGGCACCGCAGATTCGATCCGCGAGGCGATGTTCACCTCGGTCACGATCCTGACGGGCACCGGGTTCACAACGTCCGACTTCGCCCAATGGATCCCAGCCCTCCAAGTCATGATCGTGGGCCTGATGTTCATCGGTGGCATGGCAGGTTCGACGTCCGGGGCGATCAAGGCCGATCGGATCCAGATCCTGTATGAGGCATCCCGAGTGGACGTACGACGACTCATCCATCCCCGCGGTGTGTTCGTGACCCGCGTGGGTCGGGAACCGCTCCCTGACCTCGTGGTCGAGGCGGTCCAGACCTTCTTCCTGCTCTACATGTTCGCATTCATGACGGGTACGTTCCTCTTCGCGATCTTCGGATCGATCGCGGAGCCGAACGTCGGTATGGTCACGACGGTGTCAGCGGTCGCATCGGCGATCGGCAATGTGGGCCCCGGTCTCGGCGACGTCGGTCCGGCAGGCAACTACCTCGCCATCCCGTGGGCCGGCAAGTACATCCTGGCGTCGCTCATGATCGTCGGCCGCCTCGAGATCCTCCCGATCGTGATCCTCTTCAACCGTGAGGTCTGGAGGAGGTGACGATCCGGTCCGGCGTTGACCTTCAGCCGCCGGAACCGTCCTCGTCCTCGTCCTCGTCCTCGTCCCCGCGCGCCATGTCGGGGTCGTTCCTGCGTCTGAGTTCGTCGCGTCGCCTGCGAGCCCAGTAGTCGTCGTACGACCTCCTGCGCGTCCTGGCGATGAGGAACCACAGTCCGACGATCACGGCAACGCCGATGAGCCAGAACACGACGCCTCCACCCCCGGACTCCGGAAGATCGACGATCTGAGCCACGATTGATGCCCGATCCATCCTCCTAGCCTACGGTGCTCGATCCGGAGAGTCCCGTGCCACGAACGGTCACCTTCATCAGACATGCCGAGACCACGGCGAACGCGCAGCGCCGCTGGCAGGGATCGTCGAACGCGCCGATCACCGATACCGGTCGGGATCAGATCGCGAGGCTCCGAGCGAGGTTCGCGGATCACCCTCGACGGCGACTGATCGCATCAGACCTTCCGCGTACGATGCATACCTCGCAGGCCTTCGGCAGCGCGTCACCCGATCCCGCGTGGCGGGAGTTCAACGTCGGCGCATGGGAAGGGCTCACGAGCGACGAGGTCGACGTCCGCTTCCCTGGGGAACTCTCCCGATTGTTCTCGGGAGACGACTTCGCGATCGGGGGCGCAGAGAGGATGTCAGCGTTCCGAGCTCGGATCGATCGGGCGTTCGATGACCTCGTGG
>CAZYGP010000253.1:0-245 GCA_964647265.1 uncultured Acidimicrobiaceae bacterium
CACAGATGAGCCTGTCCCTGGCAGTCACGGCCGCGAGGGTGGAGCCCTCTTCCTGACCCGGTGGCGTCTCTTCGCCTTCAGCAACTGTCGTCGTTGTCTCTTCGGTCTCACTCGTACCGCCGCATGCTGCGGCGAACAATGCGAGAACTGCAAAGAGCACAGCAAGTCTCTTCAGCATGCTGTAACCCCTCCTCCGTTTTGCTCGTGTTGGGGACGAATTCTGGAGTCGTCCTGACCGATCGGAT
>CAZYGP010000253.1:255-2823 GCA_964647265.1 uncultured Acidimicrobiaceae bacterium
ACAGGTTGGACGGTCGCTGCCAAGCGGCTCGACCTTCGCGGGCAGCAACGTTCACGAGTCGTTCATACGAAAGCACGGTCGGTTGGCGGCGCCTTCGTGCCTGTCGCGGGGGCGCGCGGCTCCCCTACAATCGCCCCGTACCCCAGCAGTGGAGGCCGCACAATGCCCGCGTCTGTGATCCTCGGTGCCCAGTGGGGCGACGAAGGCAAGGGCAAGATCACCGACCTGTTCGCCCAGGGCGCTGACCTGGTCGTCCGATACCAGGGCGGGAACAACGCAGGCCACACGATCGTGGTCGGAGACGAGAAATTCGCTCTGAGCCTCATCCCGTCCGGTGTCCTGTACCCGACGGTGACGCCCGTCATCGGCAACGGGTGCGTGGTCGATCCGAAGGTCCTCCTGCACGAGATGGAGACACTGCGAAACCGCGGTATCGATCCATCGCGCCTCCTCGTGTCAGGCAACGCCCACCTGATCATGCCGTACCACCGCAAACTCGACGCGGTGATGGAGCGGTTCCTCGGTGACGCGATGATCGGAACGACCAAGCGCGGCATCGGGCCCGCGTACATGGACAAGTACTCGCGCTTCGGGATCCGCGTCCAAGACCTCTTCGACCCGAAGATCTTCCGCACGAAGCTCGAGGTCGCCCTCAAGGACAAGAACAAGCAGCTGGTGAAGGTCTACAACCAGCTGCCGCTGGATGTGGGTGAGATCTTCGACGAATACATGGGCTACGGGGACCAGCTCGCGGAGCACATCACCGACACGTCCCTCGAGGTGTGGAATGCGCTCCAGGAGGGCAGGAACGTCCTGTTCGAGGGCGCCCAGGGGACGCTCCTCGACATCGACCACGGGACGTATCCGTTCGTCACGTCCTCGAATCCCACGGCCGGTGGGGCAGCGGTGGGTGTCGGGATCGGCCCGAGGCAGATCGACTCCGTGATCGGTGTCGTGAAGGCGTACATCTCCCGAGTGGGTACAGGGCCGTTCCCGACGGAGCTCCACGACGAGACGGGGGACAAGCTCATCGAGATCGGGGGCGAGTACGGTGTGGTGACGGGTCGGCGGCGAAGGTGCGGATGGCTCGACGCCGTTGCCCTCCGCTACGCAGTTCGTGTCAATGGGCTCACCGAGATCGCCCTCACCAAACTCGACATCCTCTCGCACTTCGACGTGATCAGGATCGCGACCGCGTACACATCCTCCGGTGAGCACTACACCGAGTTCCCCCGCCAGCAGCGCGTCCTGTACAACTGCGTGCCCGTCTACGAGGACCACGAGGGATGGGGTGACGACATCTCGTCTGTCACGAGGTACGAGGACCTGCCCGAACTCGCGAGGAAGTACGTGGAGCGGATCGAGGAGATCGCAGGTGTCCCCATCCGCACGGTGTCCGTCGGGCCGTCACGCTCTGCGACGCTCTCGAGGACATGACGTGAGGGTCCTCCTTCTCGGATCAGGGGGTCGGGAACATGCGATCGCATGGAAGCTCGCCCAGAGCCCCCTCATCACGAACCTGGTGTCGTGTCCGGGAAACCCCGGATCCGCCGCATTGGGCGATGTCGCCCCGGACGTCGATCCGATGGATCCCCACGCCGTCGTGACGCTGGCACGAGACAAGCGCATCGACCTCGTCGTGGTCGGCCCCGAGGGCCCACTCGCCGCGGGCGTCGCCGACGCGCTGGCTGATGCGAAGATCGCCGTGTTCGGACCGACCCGGCAGGCGGCGATGCTCGAGTCCTCGAAGGCCTTTGCGAAGCAGATCATGACCGAGGCGGGGGTTCCGACGGGTGTGTACGCCGAGTTCACGGATCGGACGTCCGCCATCGCCCACCTGAGGAGTTCCGACGGACCGTACGTGGTGAAGGCTGACGGCCTCGCTGCCGGCAAGGGCGTGCTCGTGACCGAGGACCTCGTCGAAGCCGAGGCGTGGGTCGATGCGTGCCTCGACGAGGGTCGTTTCGGAGCCGCAGGGTCGACCGTTGTGATCGAGGAGTACCTCGACGGCGCCGAGGTGTCGGTCTTCTTCATCTGCAGCGGTGACTCCGCTGTCCCTCTCGAGCCTGCGAGGGACTACAAGCGCCTCCGCGACGCCGACCACGGGCCGAACACCGGGGGAATGGGGTCCTACAGCCCCGTACGGGACCTCGACGACGGGCTCGTGGAATGGACACGCACCAGGGTCGCCGAGCCCACGATCGCTGCGCTCGCCGACCGGGGAATCAACTACACGGGCTTCCTGTACGTCGGACTCATGCTCACGGCAGACGGGCCCAAGGTTCTCGAGTTCAACTGCCGCCTCGGCGATCCCGAGACGCAGGTGCTGCTGCCGCGACTTCGCACGGACCTCCTGGAGATCCTCCACGCAGGTGCGCACGACGCCCTCGGGACTGCTGAGCTCGAGTGGTCCGATGCCTTCGCGGCAGGCGTCGTCCTCGCATCGCCCGGATATCCCGAGGCACCCGAGACGGGGCTCGCCGTCATCGGTCTCGATCATGTCACGGAAGCGCTGGTGTTCCATGCCGGCACGTCGTTGGTGGACGACAGACTCGTGACGAGTGGCGG
>CAZYGP010000253.1:2833-3080 GCA_964647265.1 uncultured Acidimicrobiaceae bacterium
GCTCGGCGATACCCTCGCCGACGCTCGCGAAGACGCGTACGCGGCGGCGAACCTCATCCAGTTCCGTGGCAAGCACATCCGTACCGACATCGCGGTCGACTGAGAAGGGGGAGACGATGAAGGTGGCGATCCTCATGGGTTCCGAGAAGGACATGGACAAGATGCAGCCGTGCGCCGACGTCCTCGACGACTTCGGCATCGCTCACGAGGTGCACGTCATGTCCGCCCATCGAACACCGGAGAAGGT
>CAZYGP010000254.1:0-3076 GCA_964647265.1 uncultured Acidimicrobiaceae bacterium
CGTCGCCGTGGGGCCAGAAGTCGGACAGGATCGGGAACTCGAACGAGTTGACTTCCGCCCACTTCGCGTTCGTCGCGACAGCGTGGGCCGTGATGACGACGACGTTGGCGTCCATGTTCGTCAGCTCTCCGAGGCCGTCGCGAATGGCGCAACCCTCGGCGTCACAATTGCCGGTGAACGGGAACGGGATGAAGACGACAAGGGTCTTCTTCCCCTTGAGGTCTTCGAGGCTGACCCTGTTCCTCCCCTGGTCGACGAGGTCGAAGGACGGTGCGGGTTGTCCGATGACGGCTGGCATGATTGGCTCCTTGCGGTGATGGGCTGGAACTGGGAACGGCAGCAGGGTACCGCGGAAGCACGGCCGTTCAGACGGCGTCGTCCGGCGATCCGGATGCCTCGCCGAAGGCGTCATCATCGAGGAGGACACGTGCCGCCCAACCGATGGGGTCGGTGAGTTCGCTGAGCGTAGGCAGAGAATCCGGATGGTCCCAGACCTTGCCGAGGGCCGCCTCGCCCCAGCGCTCGACGACGTCATCGCAGAAGGTCACCGCATCCGAGGCACGCCAGCGCTCGATCGTGAGGCCGGCGAACTGCTGCAGGAACTGTTCGGCCTGGTCTGGTTCGGCTCGCCGCGTCGAGTATGCAGATTCGATTCGATCGATGCTCGGGAGCAGCTCACCGCCGGCAACACGCACGAGCCTGTCTCCGTACCCATCGATGAACGCAGTGAACGCCTGGACATCAGCCAGCCGATCCGGGTCCGACGTTCCCTTGATCAAGCCCCCGGGATCACCGCCCTCACCGTCACCGAACATGCGCTGGAGCTCGGCGGGGTCGTTGAGCGAGGCGAGCTTCCCGAGGAGATCCGTCGTATCGATCTCGACTGAGTCGTAGAAGGCCTCGATCAGGGACACGAACCTTCCCCGCACCCACTCGACCGCCATGATCCGATGGAAGGCAACCTCGTGCATCGCCGCCCACAGACGCACCTGGCGGTGGTCGATGCCGTGGTCGATGGCGAAGTCGTCGAGGTTGGGAACGATCACGTAGAGCCGGTCGTGGTCCATCGCCGGCATGCCGGTGTCGAACTGTCCGAGGGCACGGTGGGCCATGAACCCGACCATCGTGCCTGCCTGGACACCGATGAGGGCCGGGCCCAGTGGTGCGATCATCGCTCCCATCGACGACATGTCGCCGACCCCCGGAATCGATCCGGGAGAGGTGAGTCCGCTGAGCTTTTCTGCGAGCGGCTCGACGAGGATGCGGAATGCCTGTTGGTTCTCGGCGGCCCACGTTGCCCTGTCGGTCGGGTTGAGGTCGCCGGTCGACGCCGACGGAAGGTTCACGTGCGCCGACAGCCGCATGTCGGCGACGTGGGCAAGTTCGCGGTACTCCTCGGCGACGGACGGCTCGATCGGGGACGGCGGTCCCGCAAGGCTCTTGGTGACCTCCCTGGCGAGCTTCCAGTTGACCGGTCCCGTGGACTGGAGGAGTTTGAGAAGCTGTTCGAAGATGCCCTCATCGTCCATCCCGTACATCCGGTCAGCCCCCGAACGCCGCGGGTCGTTGGCCGAGAACGACCGTGAACGTCTCCGACTGCCCGTTGCGGATCGCCTCGAACTCGACCTCGTCCCCGACCCTGTACAGGCGCACCGCCAGGATGAGCTCCGTCTGGGACGTGACCTCCTCATCGCCGATGCGGACGATGACGTCGCCGACCTGGAGGCCCGCGGCGCCCGCCGCCGAGTCGTCTCCCTCGATCGAGACCACTTCCGCCCCGGTCGGCTTGATTGCCCCGTCCTCCTGTGCCTCGGCGAAGGTGCCGATCGTCACGCCGAGGAAGGGATGCGCGACGGTGCCGTTCTCGATGAGCTCGGCGGTGATCCGCTGGACGAGCTCGACGGGGATCGCATAGCCGATGCCCTCAGGACCGGCGCTCGAGACGCCGATCGCCGCGGTGATGCCGATGAGTTGCCCCTCCGAGTTGACGAGGGCGCCACCGGACGAGCCACTGTTGATCGCGGCGTCGGTCTGGAGCATTCCGAAGAGCGTCGAACCATCGCTGAAGTCGACACTCCGGTTGAACGCCGACACGATCCCCGAGGACACAGACGATCCACCTTCCTGACCGAGCGGGTTGCCGACGGCGATTGCGGGATCGCCGAGCAGGAGGCCGTCGGTCGATCCGATGTCGATGGGGGTCAGACCGGTCGCTTCGATCTTCAACACGGCGAGGTCGGTGAGCGCATCCATGCCGATGAGTTCGGCCGTGTACACCCTGCCGTCCTCGAACGTGACCGTATAGCTGGTCGCGCCATCGACGACGTGCTCGTTGGTGACGATGTATCCGTCGGACGTGATGACGACGCCTGAGCCGGAGCCGACACCGACGGCGGATTCTCCAGTGCCTGTCGAGGTGCTGACCGTCACGATGGACGGGATCGCCTTGAGTGCCACCGCTGATGGGTTGACCGCTGATCCGATCTCGTTGGTGATGATCGTGTTCGGGATCGGGGCTGACGTCGTCGGAGTCACGTCCGCGGTCAATGCCGTTTCCGCGCTCGACGGAGGTGGGGCATCCGCTTCCGAGAATGTCCCTGTGGCTGCGAGGACACCCACGGTGAGGGCCGCACCGAGAACTCCGGCGGCGAGAGCTCCGATGAAGAAGAGCGCCCCGTCGCGTGTCTTGCGCGGTGGCTCAGGTGCGATCGGGGTTGGAACCTCGAGTGTCTGCCATGCGGGCGTCTCGCCGTAATAGGTGTCGTAGTCGAACGGCTCCGCATCGAAGGATGATGGGCGAACGACGGGCGCGACCGCTGCCATCTCCCCGGTGTCGTCGAATTGATCGCTTGGATCGCTGTCGAACAGATCCAGCGATGAGCTCCGATCCGGCTGATCGTCCATCGGTCGTTCGTGTGGTGGTGGGGAGGTGTGTTCGTTCATCATGTCCTCTGCAACGCTCCCCTCGCCGACCTCGTTCCCGAAGGAGATGAGGGGAACCTGAGAATCCTCGTCCTCGGGTCCGGGGGTATCGTTGCTCATGGTCGTGATTGTATGAGAAGTGCTTCTGTAGCCG
>CAZYGP010000255.1:0-3063 GCA_964647265.1 uncultured Acidimicrobiaceae bacterium
TTCGACACCGATCGGGAGAACCGGTGGCTGCTTGTGATCGTCGGCATCATGGGCGTCGTGCTCGGTGTGATCATCATGCGCAACCCCGAGGAGACGATCAGGGTCGTCGTGCTGATCACTGCGATCTTCTGGCTCGTCTCGGGAATGGTCGACTTCTTCAGGGGGGTCACGAACCGCTCGCTCCCCGATGCATCGTTGCGGGTCGGCTTCGGAGCGCTGTCAGCGTTGTTCGGGCTCGTGATCCTGGTCTGGCCGGAGATCACGGTTGGGGCTTTCGCCGTTCTGACGGGTGTCTACGTGGTCGTGTTCGGCATGCTCGAGGTGATCGCTGCGTTCCAGGTGAAGAACGCCTGATCACGCCACGTCGAACCGGATACCCGTTGCCGTCTCGGACACCTCCCACAGGAGATCGAGGTCCGATGGTCGTGCGGAGAACGAGAGGAACGGTCGGCGTTCGGGTGGGCCGAAGTTGACCCAGCGCGGCGTGTAGAACTCACCGCTCGATGCACCGGGGTCGGTCGCCGCGCGGAGCTGGGAGAGGGCCCCTTGGTCTGGTTCCATGCCGACCCTTCGCACCGCCTCATGGAAGAAGCGTTGGCTGCCACCACGTGCCTCCTCGTAGCTCGTTGCCTGGAGGTTCGTGTTCGAGAACCCGGGGTGTGCGGCGAGGCTCGCCACGCTCGAACCGGCCTCCTCGAGACGCCGATGGAGGGCCATGGCGAAGTGGAAGTTCGCCCTCTTGGATCGCCCGTATGCCCGCCACGGATCATACGACTCCTCCATGGAGAGATCCTCCGGGTCGAGTCGTGCCGCGTAGTTGCGCCCCGTGGAGGTCACGGTGACCACCCGTGCGGCGTCGGCACCTCGCAGCAGATCGATGAGAAGCGCCGTGAGAGCGAAGTGGCCGAAGTGGTTCGTGCCGAGCTGCATCTCGAATCCGTCCTCGGTCAGGCGTCGCGGGATCCCCATGACGCCGGCGTTGTTGACGAGGATGTCGATCCTCTCCGTCGCCCCGGCGAGGGTGGACGCAGCGGATCGCACGGAGCGCATCGATGCAAGGTCGAGTTCGAGCAGGTCGAGGTCGGCGTCTGGCTGGTCGGCGACGATGTCCTGCCTCGCTGCCTCAGCCCTGTCGGGGTTCCTCGCAGCCATGAAGACCCTCGCTCCCGCCCTGGCGAGCTCGCGGGCGGACTCGAGTCCGAGCCCGGAGTTCGCACCCGTCACCACGGCGACGCGGTTCGTCAGATCGGGGATGTCGGTTGCGTTCCAGCCCATGGGCTCACGGCTCCCTGGTTTGTCCGGTGCCCACGAAGCCTATGTGACGGTTCGCTGCGCGGTGACGATGTTCCGGGCCTCACCGCGGTCGGGATCGTTCGAGCCGATCGAACGCGTCGTTGATCGCTGCGGCGAGGCGCTCCTTGTGCAGCCACACCAGGGTCGCGTGGCCGCCGGGCTCCCACCGGAGTGTGCTTCCCGTCCAGTGATCCGCAAGGTCCTTCGTCGCTGAGGCGGGTATGTATCCATCCGAGCGGGCGCCCACGACGATCGCGTGGCGTACGTGGTCGGGAGGATCGACGTTGAGCACCGAGACGCGACCGAGTACGGATCTGAGCCGGGGCGCCTGCTCCGCACCGCCGAGGGCATCACATGCGATCCCGTGTCGGAGCACGCCATCGAGGAACACCGGGGCAGGCGAGTGCGAAGCGGCCAGCGGAGCGGAGGCAACGGGGAAGGGGACGGTCGCCGTGACGAGCGCCGCAGTGTTGCCTCCCATCGAGTACCCCGCAACACCACCGGTCCTGCCGCTGTCCCTCACCATGGCGAGGAGCCCCCGTGCCTCGATGCATGCGGACGCACCCATCACCATGAAGTCGGCGACGGTGCGGATGGAGTGCCCGGAGTGCGGGTCGGGATGCCGTGAGCCGAAGTATGCGTTCTCGAGGATGATCGACTCGATGTCTCGGCGGGCAAGGCTCCGTGCGAGTGCGACCCGGACGCGCGGCTCGTGCTCGTTCCATGCGGGCATCAGGACGACGCTGCGGCGGGGTTGCGAGTGCGGTCCGATCGAGATCACCGAGCCGGTCCGTGCCCGGATCGGGAGGAGGTCGAGCGGGCTGGTGAACGTCCCGTGGCGTGTGATCGTGTGCTCGTCACCCTTCTCCGAGAGCCACGTGACGGGCAGTGGATCTGCGGGCACTTCCATGATGTCGATGGGCTCGAGCAGGTGTTGGGGTCCCCAACCGTCCGTGAAGAAGCGGACGTCCTTCGGGCCGTACCGGAGGATCGCGACCGAGCCGAGATCGATCGGGTGCCTCACGTGTCCACGGAGAGCATCGATGTGGCTTCCGGGTAGAGACGCCTCTTGACGGCCCGGACCGTAGCGGGGTCCTTGCCCGAGTACTCGTGTCCGAGCCCGACGGCGACTGCCAGCAACCTGTCTGCGTCGGTCGCCCTGTTGACGACACCTGTGCGTTCGGCCTCGGTCCCGCCGATCCGTCGGCAGCTGACCACGAGGTCGTGAGCGATCGGCTGGGGGAGCTTCGCGGTGATCAGGGCAGACATGCCGGGGGGGAAGGGGATCCCGACGTCGATCGACGGCAGGCAGAAGTACCCCTTGTCCTGGCGCATGATGCGGAAGTCGTGTGCGAGGGCGAGGAGGGCGCCTGCTGCGTAAGTGTGTCCGTTGAGCGCAGCGATGGTCACCAGGGGGAGTTCGAGGATGCGGCCGAGCAGGAGATCGACGCGCCGCATGAACGACATCCGCTCGACCTCGGTGAGCCCGGCAACCTCCTCGAGGTCGAGGCCGGTCGACCAGTACCGGTCGGAGCCGACGACGACGAGCGAGGAGACGGAGTCGTCGCCGGTCACGTCGTCCAGCATGGAGTTCCAGGAAACGAGCATCTCGCTGCCGAGCCGGTTCTCGCCACTGCGCATCGTCGCAACGGCGACAGGGCCTTCATGGGTGAGAGCGAATCCGGTCATGGGCGCAACGGTACCAATCGTCTGTGCCGGCCCGGTGGAGGCGTAGCCTGCCGCCCGTGCCGATCCTGTTCACCGCTCTCG